>JAFWTK010000126.1 GCA_017518935.1 Prevotella sp. | reverse complement strand
TCGAATTCCACTGTGTCATTCGTCTTTGCTGTGGACTTCGAGAGGAACATATCGCCGTTGGACATGTCCTTGAACACGACGGGGCGATAGTTTTCTGGATGAATTCCTTTTTTCATTTTGAGTTAAAATATTAATGTTTAATACTATTTGCGCATAAAGCGGCTGCAAAGGTACGAAGTTTTTTTGAATTTTGCAAATAGTTTCGAAAAAAAATAGTATCTTTGCACCAATAAAACATATTTTATATGAAAAAGTCTGGTTTAATGCTGCTAACAATGCTCCTGTTTATGGGTATCAATCCTATCCTGGCGCAGCAGAAAACATTCTCCGTCTATGCCATCGGATTCTATAATCTGGAGAATTTGTTTGATACCTGTCATGATGCAGGCAAGAATGATTATGAATATCTGCCTGAGGGTACCAATAAATGGACAGGTATGAAATACACCCATAAATTGCGCAATATGGCACGTGTGCTCTCAGAGATGGGGACGGACAAACTGCCGAAGATCGGCTGTGCCGCCATTGGTTTGGCTGAAGTGGAGAATGCCAAGTGCCTAGAAGACCTCTGTAATCAGGAACCGTTGAAGGATAAGAATTTTCAGTTTGTGCATGTTGAGGGACCAGATCAGCGTGGCGTAGACTGTGCGTTGCTGTATAACCCGGCCTTGTTTTCTGTGTGTCATGTGAAACTCGTACCTTATATATATAGGTTACCACAGGACTCGCTTAGAGCCACCCGTGGTTTCCTGGTGGTGAGCGGTACGATGGCTGATGAGCATGTGACCATCATCGTGAATCACCTGCCTTCGCGTGGTGCCACCTCCTTCTATCGGGAACAAGGCGGCTTGCAGTTGAAGGCTGTGAAGGACTCGCTGATTGCCGAGGATCCGCAAGTGAAACTATTGATTATGGGTGATATGAACGACGATCCGCAGGACAACTCGATGGCAAAGTGTCTTGGGGCCAAGCGTAAGATTAAGGATGTGGGTGAGGGCGACTTGTATAATCCCTGGTGGGATGTGCTCGCCTCAGGCACGGGAACGCTGATGTATAATGGTGTCTGGAACCTCTTTGACCAGATTATTCTCTCTTCTTCGTTGCTCGACCGCAACAAGAAGGACTATTCCTCGCTGAAACTCTTCTCCCACCAGATATTCCGTCGCGACTATCTGTTCCAGAAAGAAGGAAAATACAAGGGCTATCCCCTGCGCACGCATGGCAGTGGCGAATGGCTCGACGGTTATAGCGACCATCTGCCTACTATTGTCTATCTTATTAAAGCACAGAAATAATGATTATCATCGGAATCGCTGGCGGATCGGGTTCTGGCAAGACCACCGTCGTAAAGCGTATTGCCAAGGCACTGCCGCCACATTGTGCTGCCGTTATCCCGTTGGACTCCTACTACAATGATACGACGAATCTGACACCAGAGGAGCGGAAGCAGATTAACTTCGACCACCCCGATGCCTTCGACTGGAAACTATTGACGGAACAGATCAAGAAGTTGAAGAATGGCGAAGCCATTGAGCAGTCGACTTATTCGTATGTGCTCTCAAACCGTCTGCCTGAGACGGTTCATGTGGAGCCGAAGCCTGTGATTATCTTAGAAGGCATCATGACGCTACACCACAAGAAGTTGCGCGACATGATGGATTTGAAGATATTCGTGGATACCGACAGTGATGTGCGCCTGATCCGGAATATCCGTCGCGATGTGGTAGAACGTGGACGTACGGTTGAAATGGTGCTCGATCATTATGAGAATGATGTGAAACCTATGCATGAGCAGTTTATTGAGCCAACCAAGAAGTTTGCCGACCTGATTATTCCCTGGGGGCGTGAGAACAAGACAGGCATCAGCATACTGAAAACCTATATCGAAGGTTTCTCAGAGGAAGTGATAGAGGAAATGAAAAAAGAATAGAGGTGGGAAAACCTCTATTCTTCTTTTATGGTAGGCATATAACGGGAATCGTCCTCTACAGGTGTGTCCGGTTTCGCTTCTATAGGTGTATCTTCGATAATCTCTTTTGCAATAGGTTCCTCCTGTGCTTTTGCGAACTTTCGCTTCTCATTGTGTATCTTCAATGAGTTAATCAGTTCTGTGACACCATAAAGCAGACTACACCAGCCGAGAACGAGCATTGCCATCTCTGCAGGTGCCAAGGGCTTGATGAGGACAAAGAGTCCCACGAGCAGGATTGTCGATGGGAAAATCCAATAGCCAAAGCCAATCTTGCCATACTTGCGAGCGTTGAGGAGGTTCATGAACTGGTTGATGGCACCAAGAACGAGCACGGCACCGATGATATACATCAGAGCCTTGACGAAAACGGTAGGCGTTAACGCCAGTATCAGACCGAGAATCGCACTGCCCACCCCGACAATCGGGAAGGTTGGCTTCTGACCTGACACGATATTACCCTCTGCATCGGTAATGATGTATTCACTCACGTTTTTGAGTGCGTGATAATAGGCCACCAACGATATGATACCCGATAAGAGAAACAACACGCCGATGGCAATCGTAATCCAAGTAACGGTATTGTCGGGATACTTGATAAGCATGATACCAACGGCAATGGCGCAGATGGCGCGGAAGACGGAACTTTGTAATAGTTTCATTTCAATCTTGTTTTCTGGTTTTCGCTTGCAAAAATAGATAAAAAAAACGAGATAATAAGCCTGTCGAGATAAAAACTTACACAAATTGCCTCGAATAAGTCGAATTTCAGTTCGTGGAATTCATCATCGGGTATATATTATTAATGCAAATTCCAATAACCAACCGACAAGACATACCTTTATAAATCTATCTTTTTGCAGGATTAAAGTTGGGCTACCACTTTTTATATCCACAACTGTTATTTGTAAATATCTTATAATTCCTGCCAATACAAATATAGAGGTCGTATATACATAACCATTATGGAATTTTTCCATAACATCTGGTGATACAGTGTACATAATATAACATACCATTGTAATACTGGCAACAATAGCAATAGCAAGATTCATAAATGCCAAGTTGTATCTATAAACATTTTTACGAGCCAGTATGCCCGTATTTTCATATATCACCACATCATCCCTCCGCTTTGCGAAAGCCAAGAAAAGAGCCAGCAGAAATGTCATCAATACAATCCAATGCGAAAGATATATACCTGTAGAAAATCCTCCAGCATAAATTCTGAGAACAAAACCGACAGCGATGATAAACACATCAATAATTGCAAACTGTTTTAACTTTATGCAATATGCAATGTTCATCACTAAATAAAAAACTATAATACCATATAATGCGGTTTGATTACCGACCTTCCAATCAAATAAATATATGATGCATATAGAAAATAAGATACATAACGCCATTAATGTATATCCCGTACCCTTACTGACTGCGCCACTTGCTATTGGACGTTTGCACTTTTGGGGATGTAATTTATCCGACTCTACATCATAGATGTCGTTAAAAATATAAATACCACTTGCGGCAAGGCTATAAGCAAAGATCATCACAATACTCGGAATAAGATATCCTAATTGTAATATCTTCCCATCAAAAAAAACTGGTAGGAAAACAAACAGGTTCTTTAACCACTGATGCGGTCGGAGAAGTAATAATATTGATTTAATCATTAAAATTATTATTTACAGATAGTGAACCTAAGAATTCTGCAGGCAAAGGTACTACAAAATCTCCAGACCTCCAAACAATACCAAGAAAAACTTTCATTGCAAATATGCGTCTTTTTCTCAGAGCGGACTATAGTTTTTTCATTTTTTATTTGTACTTTTGCACAAAAAATAAATGATATATGACCAAATTATACTTAGTCAGACATGGTGAAACAGAAGACAATGTCAATAAGATCATGCAAGGTCAAACACAAGGCAGATTGACTGCGAATGGCATTGTTCAGGCTCAAGAGGTGAGGGATAAGATGGCCTCAGAGTCGTTTGCTGCCATCATCGCCAGTGACCTAAAGCGGTCGGTGGATACTGCTATGATCATTGCCGAGCCGCATCAGATGGCTGTTTTCCAAACCCCATTGCTTCGTGAACGCGACTGGGGAGGCTTCACGGGGCGTTATATTCCTGACTTGAAAAACGAGGTGTGGCCAGACGACATAGAAACATTAGAAAACCTTCTATCCCGGGCTAGCGAATTCATCGCCTACATCAAGAAGACTTATCCAGGAAAGAAGGTGCTGGCCGTAGGACATGGCATTATCAACAAAGCCATCCAGGCAGTATATTATGGAAAACAGATGAGCGAGGTTCAAAAGATGACCAACGCCGAGGTCAGAATACTCGAACTCTGATTCTCAATTATCTGCGACCTCCTCCGAAGTGCCCACCACCACCGCGAGAGGAACCGCCACCGCTATTGCGAGAGGCTCCACCGCTACTGCGGGATGGGGCTGCACTGCTGCGAGAAGGGCTTACGCTGCGGGAGGGACTGACGCTGCGAGAAGGACTAGCATTGCTGCGGGTGCTGCTACGTGGTGCGCTGCTACTCTGAGTTGAGGGACGTGATGTCCTGCTGCCGCCGAAGGACCCATTGTTATTTGTTGTGCGGTTCGGGGTAGAGTTGACACGTGATGGGGTGCTGTTCTCACTATGGCTTGGAGTTGCCGTGACACGCGACGGTCTATTGCTCTCGTTGCGGTTTGGCACCGTTGTCGTCGGACGCGTATTCTCCCTGCGGGAACCACTGAACGTACCTTGCCTGTTCTCTACTCTGCTACCACGATTGTTGTCAATTCTATTCTCGCGATTGTTCTCGACTCTTCCTCCACGATTGTTCTCTGCCCTTCCACCACGCCTGTTCTCGATCCTTCTTCCACCGCGATCAGTGGCACCTGTGATACGAGTGGAACTGTTACGATGGTTGCGGAACTCACCACGATCCCAGCGGTCATGCATACCAACGTGCCTATCTCTGGGTGCGCGGAAATGTTCTCTGCGTCCGTAGTAGTAGCCGCGGTCGCCATGGATGTGCCAAGCATGTCCACCGCGATAGGTGGCATAAAAGGCCGGACGTCCGAAGTAGAAGTAGTCACGGTGCGGATAGCGGGCATAGATGCCGAAGTGCCAGTAGCCAGCCTCCCAGTAGAGCGGACGATAGAAATAGGTGGCTGCGATATAGGCCTGCCACTGCCAGTCGTAAAGGATATAACTCAGATCGAGGTTACGGCGCTCCCAATAGGTGCCGAACACATCAGCGCGGCCTGTCACTCCCATCAGATAGTCGAGGTTAATCTCATAGGCAGCCTCGTACTGCTCGTCTGTGAGGTTCAACTCGTAGGCCATCTTATCCGTCAGGAACAAAGCCTCGTTACGGGCCTGCTCGAAACTCATTGCATTTGCCGAAACCGTCATGGTCAGCATGGCAATCAGGGTCATCATCATCTTTTTCATAATCGTATCGTTTTAATTGTTCGACATCAATTTTATTATTTCACGGTGCAAAGTAACGGCTTTTTTCACATGTTTGCAAAGGAAAAACCCTAAATAGGGTGGGGAATTTCCCTACAATTGATGATTTTTGAAGAAAAAGATGTACCTTTGCAGCCAATAATGACAGAATGAAGTCTATATGAAGAAGATTCTCATTGGTTTCATGGCATTAGCATTATCTGGTCAGGGGTGGTCACAGGACTCGCTGTCGACACGCCTGACATATGACTTGACAACAGAGGCGGCAGTAGGAACAGGCGACTTTACTGCTTTCTATCTGGCTGCCAATCGACATCATGCGTTGGGAACGCGTGCCAATACGGCCAGTCTTCGTGGTGCCCTTCATGTGGAGCATCCATTGGGGAACGATTGGCTGCTGTCTGCAGCCGTAGACGGCATGGGCAGTGTACATGCCGATCATAGGGCTTACCTGCAACAGTGCTATGCCAACCTGTCGTATAAGTCATTTCATCTGGAAGTTGGCAGTCGCGAACTCCCACAGGTATTACGTGACGACCTACTCTCTACCGGATCATTTACAAAGGGTACCAATGCGAAGCCCATTCCTCAGGTGCGTTTGGGTACCAATGGCTTCTGGACAGTACCCTTTACGAAGGAATGGGTTCAGATCAACTTCGATTTCGGTTACGGTAAGTTCCTCGACAGCGACTATCATGAAGCCGCTTCATATATTGACGGCAGGCTCACCTCTGCGTATGTGAAAGGTGCTTTATATCATCAGAAACATTTGTATATACGTAGTAATCCTGAGAAGCCGCTCTTCGTGACGGTGGGCATAGAGCATGCGGTGCAGTTTGGCGGCACCAGTTATCTTTTGGATCATAATGAACTGAGAGTGAAGGAAATGGGCGCAAGATTAAAGGATTTTTTTGATGTGATACTACCTTTGGGCGACAGCAACTTTTTGGAACATGATAATACTTGGGAAGACTGGATCTTTGGCAATCACTTGGGCTCGATGACCTGTCAGATAGGGTGGAACATCACTCCCCAGCATCAGGTGCAGGCCTATTTAGACAATCCCTTCGAGGATGGTTCCGGTATACGCAAGAGTAATGGCTGGGACGGCATCTGGGGCTTACAGTATCATAATAGGGCCTCAAGGCGACAGGTTTTGCGTGGAGCCGTGTTCGAATATGTCCAGACTACCAACCAGTGTGGCCCTTTACATTGGGACAGCGGTGACTATCCGGAACCTATACGTAGCCAGATTACAGACTACGTGACAGGTAATGATAATTACTACAATCAAGGTACCTATGGCTGTTATGCTCATTATGGCATGACACCTGGTAATCCGCTCATCACATCACCTATATATAATAAGGATGGCAGGGCAACTTATACCGACAATCGCATCAAGGCCTGGCATCTGGGTATCAATGGCGAAGTCACAGATTGTTTATCTTACCTTGTTAAAGGCTCCTATCGTGAAGGGTGGGGTACCTATGTGGAACCACTGTCGGTGAAGCATCACTCTTTCGATACCTTGTTTCAGGCTGACTACATTGATGGCCCTTGGCGTCTCAGTGGGGCATTCGCCTTCGACAAGGGTAATATCTATGGTGATTGTGCTACGTTTTATTTCAAGATTGGCTATCATGGAAAGATTCTTTAAGTCGTTTGTCCTCCTGCTCTGTATTCTGCTATTGCCCTCCTGTCAGGAAGGAGGTGAGGCTGGTGACTTGTTCGGACAGTGGCGTCTGGTTGGTCACGACACTCAGTATATTAGTTTCTCAGGATCGTTGACGCTCTTACGGAGTACTGATGAGGCAGAGGTGTTCGGAAACTTTCAGCATATCGGCGACAGCCTTTTCATCCAATGCTACTCCATCGAAGCCCTGTCTCTGGATACTGCTGTCGTGGAGGTCACTTTCGGATTCAAGCCCTTCAACAATATCCGTCTTAGAATAGAGAACCTCAATTCCGACCGTCTGGTACTTAGCAAAGACGGCAGGATTTGGAACTTCTATCAATACTGATAAAACGTTATCTGTTTTTCTATCTGAGCAAACGGAGGTAAATCTTCCGTCTCCAGTGACTGGGCAGCATGCGGATGATGGTGCGGATAGTGATGTTCTGTGCCATACGCCACCAACTGATGTAACCTTTCTTGTAAAACGATATCTGGAGAGGAATCTCCCTACGAGAATAGTTCCATCCGCCACGACGCCTTGCAAAATCGTCGGACATCCGGAAATAGAGCAGTGAGCGCTGAATATTGTAGAATTGGCAGTCTTTTAGTATCATCCGTACCCATAAATCGTAGTCTTCCACCTGTGGAGTATTAATATAATAGCCGGCAGCCTTGACAGCCTGATGGCGGAACATAACAGTAGGGTGATTCATTGGGTTACGCTTCTTGCTGAACTGAATGATGGCCTCATGATCTTCCGGCAATTTGCGTGTAGAAAGGATGTTCGAGATACTGTCCGAAAACTCATCTGCCCATGATCCAACGATGTCATATTTGGGATGGCTTTCCATAAATCTGACTTGAGCCTCAAAACGGTCAGGCTTGCAGATGTCGTCGGCATCCATACGTGCTACTAAGTCGTAAGAGCAATGTTTCAGACCTTCATTGAGCGCATGGCCTATTCCACCGTTCTCAGGTAATTGGATAGTCTTCAGTTCTGGGTGATTATGCTGGTATTCTGAAATTGTATCATACAACTCAGTTGTCAGTGGTCCGTCTTCAACCAGAATGATTTCTGTAGCAGGCAGAGTCTGCCCAAAAATGCTGTCGAAACACTCTCGTAAGTGCTTCGGATCCTCTTTGTGATATATAGGGATTAAGACAGAAAAATCCATTTTTTTGAATATCGGGTGCAAAAGTACTCAAAAAAAACGAGAAACACTCATATTTATCTAAATTCTTATCCAATTACTTGAAATTGGCGAGTGTGCATCCTTAATGTTCCACCATTTTTTGGGGGCTAACACTATCTTTTCTTTGTTGGTGTTCAGCCATGCTCCCCACCAAGAGAAGGAGGAGTTGGCGATGATTTGGTGATGGCATAGCGACATAAGGTGCATGTCATAAAAACTGTCTTTGCCCATATTCCAGTCAACATAGACTGTTTCGGCCTGTCCTAACAGGGAAGGCAGATGTTTGTGGCACCAGGGGATGTCGTCGGAAAAGACACAGAATATTTCTGGATGAACCTTTTCTGTCATCATCTGTATTGCATGTTGATAATACTTTATATCGCAGATGTTGCGGAATAGTTTGTCATTTATATAGTCTCCACGGCGGACATGAATAGCACAACTGTTCATATTGGTGACGAGATGGGCTGTCTCCAGATTTCTCCCATTCTCCTCAAAACCTGTAAAGGCAAATGTCTGAAGTAAAACTTCGCGGATTGGCAAGAAGTATTCTTCATGCTGCCAGTAGCCATCATAATAGGTGTTGCCTTCACGGGTTAGTGCTGTAGACTCAAAAATATAATTGGGCTTTTCTTTAAGCATGGTTTTCCTGTCAGGTAGTATTCTACTACCGAAGCGCCAATATTGATAATTGGGGTAAGGGTAGGCCACTTTTGCCACCTCGCGCAGGGATGCTTCCTCGTAATCTGCATGAAATAACTGGCCAATTTCAAATCCATGATGTTTGTGATAACCATTGAAACAATGCAGATCTAACAGAACTCTCTCTTCAGGGAACTGCTTTTGTAGTGCCTTGTAGAGGGCAAACTGAAACATCTGATTGCCCAGACCTCCTATTACTTTCACAATTTTCATATCTTCCTGAAAAAGTGTTTTGTTCCCAAAATAAGGTATTGATAAAGACAAAGCATGAATCTGATCGTCTTATTGTCAGAGTAGGTCATTGAAATCTCTGTTTTGTCAGACCTGAATGCCTCCATGACATTGATGTTTTGTGTGATTTGTCTTTGGTGTCCATGATGCGAGTGGATAGAAAGCGATGGGTCGAAGATGAATCTCTTTCCGTGAAGCATTCGGTAATACCATTCTACATCGACAAGCCATCTCAACTTTGTATTGAAGTCTTGGAGGTGCTCTCTTCTGACAGTCAGGCAGGCGCACGGTCCTATTACATTCACCAGAAACAGACATGCGGGATGGTTGCAAACAAACAACTTTATCCATCGGCAGAACAAGGATTGTCTTTTTGAATGTCCATTCAGAATGAGATATACTTGCGAGATGACAACATCTGTACTTGATAACATATGCTGACTGACCTGCTTCAGATAGTTGTCGTGAGTCATCTCTTCGTCATGGTGCATCAAAATGACATACTTTCCCGTCGCTTTCTGCAGGCCATAGTTCCAGTTGTCGGCAATACTAGCGCCTCTTTGATGGCGATAATATCGTATATCCTCATTCTCCAATGACTTGATATACTGCTCTATATCATTATCTGTTGAATCGTCTGTAATGATGATATCATAGTCAATGCCTTTCTGTTTCAGGACAGATGCAAGTGCCTTCTGTAATAACGCAAGGTCGTTATAACAAGGAATAACGATACTGAATGTATTCATTTGGCACCCCCCTTCTGCTGAATGAACAGATAGCCACCCATGCAAATCATTTTCAAGAGGTATGCTAGGAGAACTGCTAAGGCAATACCTGATGCTCCCTGATTGTTGCGAAGGGACAAATAGGAGAAACAGAATGTGGCAATACCCCAAATGATGTTAAAGCCAAAACATGTCCATATCTTATCACGACTATATAATGTCATTTCCAGAATCTGGGCGAGGGCTGTAGGAATGGTTGAAATGGCGAGAAACACAAAAGGCGTGTAATCTGTGAATGCTTTTCCGTAGAGAAGCATGATGATTGGTGCCAACAACCAGGAAATTATGACGAGAACTGTGGCAATGCCGCCAATGAGAGCAATATTACCTAGCAATGTCCGACGGAATGTCCGTGACTCAGTAATGCTCGACATGATGGGTAGTACAATCTGGCAGATAGCACCAGGGATGAAAAGTAGGATGATTTTCCATTGATCTGCCGCTTCGAAGGTTCCCAGTTCTCCGTAGTCGTTGCTCCTGACCAGCATGGAACGAATGAGCCAGAATACGGGTGTTACCGACAAGGCAGAAAGTGTGGCAGGAATGCTGTACTGGTAGATGAGTTTCCAATCTTCCTTGTAGATTGGTTCCCAGTTTGTCCGAATACCTGATTTGCGGAGCCCTTTAATGACAGAGAGTTTATTACAGAGATATAAGGCCAGAACCCCGATCCCGAAGCCTGCTATGGCACCTTCTATTTGGTATAACCAGGCACCAACGACCATGCATATGGATTCGACAACACTCCCAATGAATGTGTTGAGTGCAATGCTTCTGAAGTCTTCCAGTCCTGCAAGCGTCCCATTTTCAGAACTGTTCAGAATGGATAGGAAAAGAATCAGACAGCCAATCGTTAAAGGAAATGCGAGTCGGGGTGACTGTAGAATGTCTTCTGCCAGGAATCCTACGGAAACAAATAACAGGAATGTGACGAGAACACCAAGAAACAATGAGAAGACAGAAGAAAGCCGATAGATAGAGGCTGCATGATTCTTCTGATCTCTTCTGTATGATGAAATAAATCTGGTTGCTGTCACCCCTATGCCTCCTGCTCCCAGTATGATGAACATACCGATGGTGGAGCGCACCATCCCTAATTCTCCAAATTGTTCCTTGCCAAGTATACGTGCGCATAAAATACCCGTAAGGAACACGCAGAACTTACCAAGGGCCGTTCCTGAGAACGACCAGAACGCTCCGCTCATCATCCGTTTGGCAATGTCGGAGTCTTTAATCTGATGGTAATAATCTGTTGGATGCTTCATTTTAATGGGTAGAGGTTGTATGTATGATCCTTCTTGCTGAAGTCGTAGAACTGATAGGGCTCAATGTGCAGCCATTCTGGACGGAAGGTGTTTATGCCGATTAATTTGATAAGGAATACGGCAATAACAAATAATCTTATCAAGTTTCTTGTTCCTTCTACTCGTTGGGTGTATGGCGTCTTCATCGCGTTGGGGTCAATATATCTGAGTAGATGGATGAGTATGAGAGGCCATAGATATTCATTGATGCGGGCGATGGGATATAGTACCAAGGCAACCAGACTGATGCAGAATCCAATAACCCCTATCCAGAAATAAGTGCTGGAAGGTGTGGGAGCATTACTCCGTTTTCTAATGAATATGCAGACAAACAGTACAAAGATCATCAGTGCGCAATCAGCCAGCCCTACCAGTGAAAGGGCCTCTTTCTGGACGGCAGCCTGGTAATAGGGGTGCTCCCTCAAGCCAAGCAGTGCGAGAATCTCAAAGATGGTCATGGTAAAGAGCAGAGACAGTCCAATGGCAATGAATGCATTCCGTTTTGTTGGCCTTGTCCTTATGATGATTGGTAAGAATAATAGAAAGATGGCGGAAAGATGGAACAGACAGGCGCATAAGATCAGAAGATAGTATTTAAGTATTTTCCCTTTCTCGAAACAGACAAAAGCCATATAGAAAAAAAGGAGGGCAAGAGCCTGGCGGATGATGCAGTAATGAGTAAAGAACAAACCGGCAATCAGCATGTAAAAGCACACTTTGGCGATATCATGTGTGTATTTGTTGATAAACCAAAGTTCCCCAATTGTAAGGACAAAACTTGAAAACCATATGATGGTATACGGCTCTTTCGATACATATTTTATTAGAATATGAATGAACACCTGAAAACCATACTCAAAACTGTCGAGCAGATGAAATGTTGTGACAGGCTCGTTCCTATAGTTGAGGACATGGGCTTTTTGATAATAAAAACCATAATAATGGGAGGTATCATTGAGTACGGTGATGTCCCTGAATCCGAAGAAACCGAAGAGCAGAATAAAACAGGCTACCAGTTGGAACAACTTTGCTGCTCCAGGACGCTTGAACTGCTTCGACAAGAAGTGGACTCCAAGGAAGAGGGCGAAATACAGGAAGATGACAGCCATGAGTTCCAGATGCCTTATTCCTCTTCTGCTAAGATGCGCCTGACGTTTTGCCTAATATAGATGAAGAGGGCAGGGAGTGCTAATCCCAGAAGCAAGGCCAGTATCAGGGTTGTTGCTTTCTTCGGGAATACGGGTTTCAACTTTCCCATTGGCGGAGAGACAATACGCAGGTTCTGGGCATTATAGACTTGTGTGAGATTGTTCTCCTCGCGCTTCTCCAAAAGGTAGATATAAAGGGCTTCAACAATCTTGTGCTGGCGCTCGGCAGGCAGAATCTTCGTGACCTTCTCTGGGGCGACGGATATCTGCTGTTTCAGTTTCTGATCCTCACGGTTGATGCCTTTCTGACTGGCCCGTAATTGGGCGACAGCCTGGTCTAAGGAGTTGATGATGGCTTTGCGCATGCTGCCCAACTGAGCATCCAGATCTTTTACGAGCGGATTATTGGGACTGCTGTTCTCTGCCATACTGTTGCGCTGCAATTGCAGTTTGTTGTATTCACCAATCTGAATGGCCACATTCTCGTTATCGGGCAGAAGGTTGGCGGGCAGCACTTGGTTCGTGCCTTCTTCCTTCCTGACCTGATCGCGCATCTGCTCCATCATATAGAGTTGGTTGTTTACTTTCACCTGAGCCTCGTAGGTCAGGGCGGCATTCTCCATATACATCTTGGCAGCAGCCTCGTAGTCGGGAATCTGATTCTTTCCCTTGAACTGGGCGATGTTATTGTCCAGTCCACTCAGTTCTGCCTCGATATGCTCGATACGCTCGTTGATGAAACGGGTGGAGGCATCGGCAGTACTCTGCTTGTCCTTCATCCACTCCTCCTGATAAACTTGTATCAGCGTACTGATGATTTGTTCTGCCCGCTCACCAGACATGTCCTTACAGGTGATACTGATGATGCTGGTCTGGTCATCTGCCAGGTCGACGGCTATCTGCTTCATCAGTTTTTCCACACGGTCATATTTCTGGTCTTTATTGATGTGAATGGTTATCTCGCTTTTTTTCGACAGACAGGCATTGAAAGACTTTGTGGCAATGATGGATACAGGACCGACAGGTGTCTGACAGACCGTATTGACCTTACCTTGTACTTCATCATCAAACTTGTCCTTATCCTTGCGGAATTTATAGAGTGTAAAGGTACCGTCTTTTCTCAAGTTCATTTTAAAATAAGCACCCTCTTTGTCTGTTAATTTGGGGAAAGTGACTTTTATGGGCAGCGTCTCTTCGTAGAGTTCTTTCTTCATGAGTCCGTCGTAGACCTCATACCGGGTGTCAAGTCCCATACGGCTTACCACTTCCTGCATCAGGAAAGGTGAGGAGAAAATCTGCATCTCGTTCTCTACGTTTGAAGTAATGTTTATTCCTGCCATACCTGCCAGCATACCCATGTTTGATACCATTGAGGATAACAGACCACCACCACCGTTCTCATCTTTTACAAGCACTGAGGCAGTACGTTCATATTGGGGAACTGCCATCAGTAAAAAAAAGATGGCACAAATGATGGTCAGACAGGCGGTGCCTACAAACCATTTCCATTGCTGAATGCAGGTTTTGAGGAAAGAACTCATAGTGGTTTATTTAATGACGAGTACGGCTATCGTGGTTAGTACAGAGGCAAGTGACAACCAGAAAGACATGGAGCGTGTCTCATTACCAGCTGCCAATGACTGACGGGCTTTTGTGTTATTTGCCTTCACATAGATGACATCGTTCTGCTGAATATAGTACGCCTCTGAAGTAAGAAGATCTTTGGCAGAGTTGAGGCTCAGGATGTATGCCTTTCTCGACCCTCCCAAGTCTCTGACAACCATCACGCTGTCACGCTTTCCGTAAACATTGATATCACCAGCCTGTCCGAGTGCTTCAAACAGGGTGACAGCATCTTTCTGTATAGGATAGACGCCAGGCTTACCCACCTCACCCGTCACCGTGTAGTTTAAGTTCATATACTCTACGGTGACATTGGCATCCTTCAACTGATCTTCACGCAATCTGGATTGGATAGTCTGTTCTGCTTCGTATCTTGAAAGTCCTTTCAGGCTAATCTTTCCGAGAACCGGAAAGTCGATAGTGCCGTCAGGTGCCAATGTGTAACCAGTAGTATATACGTTACCTTCTGTCTGTCCGGCTTTCATGCTTGTGGTGATACCCTTGTTGAACAAAGAACTCATCATTGGGTCTTTGCTCTTGACGAGAATACTGATCTGGTCTTTTGGTTGCAGGCGGATAGTGCCATCAACTGCTGTGATGATCTCCTGCCCGTTGGTTAGGTCTTGCAGATAGTTGAAATTCTTAGGCGTACTGCAAGCGGCGAACAGGGCCGTTGTGAACAACAATATGATATAAGTCCGGGCTTTCATGTTTAGAATTTTTTGCCAAAGGCAATATTTATGAATGTCAATAACAGCAATTTTGCATCAAACCAAAGTGACCGGTGTTCCAGATAATAGAGATCAAGTTCTAAGCGACGGAGCATCTTTTCCATAGTGTCTGTATAGCCGTTATATAGAGTGGCATAGGAGGTGACACCCGGTCTTACCTGATACAAATAGGTATATCGTGGATCTTTCTCCATAATTTTATCAATGAAATACTTACGTTCAGGTCTTGGCCCTATAAAGGCCATCTCTCCTTTTACAACATTCCATAACTGAGGCAGTTCATCTAAATGATGGGTACGCAAGAATTTACCGACCTTTGTCATTCTGGTCTCATGTTCATGCTGGTAGAGTGCGGGGCCGTCTTTTTCTGCGTCGACTCTCATGCTACGGAATTTATAGATAGTGAACGGTCGTCCGAATCTCCCTATCCGTTCTTGTCTGAAAATGGCAGGACCGCCATCTTCCCGTTTGATAGCAATATAGCAGGCCAGCATAAGAGGGGAGAACAGAACAAGACAAACGAGCGCAGTACAAAAGTCAATAATCCTTTTGATGTTACGTTCAAATTCGTTCATTCCATCAACGATATATCCGTCTCTAAGAGTAGTCATTTATCAATAAACCAATATTCGGGAGTTCGTTCTAATAAAAAACGAAAATCTACATTATTTATTGTGCAATCTCTCATAGAAAATATCATTCTTTAATTCGTCCTTTTTTCCGTAGATAATTCCAACTATCAATGTTGCGTTTTAGGACTTTTAAATAATAGGTGGGGATGAATATGAACAGGAAGTAGAGGCTTGCTTTCCATTTGGGATAGCCTAAAATGGTCTCATAGACTTTGATATTGTATTTTATTAACGAAATCTTCTTGCTGGAAATAGAATTTGCCCTTTGACGGTAAAAAGCCAGAGGTTCTGTCAGAGCATATGCAGGACCTGATTTTTTGATGATAGAGAGAAACAAGGCCCAATCTTGCCGTTTTCTGATTTCTGGCATTAAATATTTCTGTCCGAGTCTTTTTGTGTCATAGACGGCAGTCAAGCACCCCACCTTGTTGTCGTGCTTCATCATCTTGAAGGTGATTCTCTCAGGCGCAACGACGATGCCTGTTTCCTCGTCGTCAGCATCGCAGGTGATATATGAGGTGCACGTCAGAGCGCAGTCCTTGGCTTCCATCAGGGCGATTTGCTTCTCTAACTTCTCCTGAAACCAACGGTCATCACTGTCGCAGAAGGCGATATAGCGGCCTTGAGCCCTCTTGATAGAGTTGTTGCGGGCAACTCCAGGACCGCAGTTTCCCTCCAGATAATCCACCTTGACACGTGGGTCTTTGTCGGCATATTCTCTGAGTATTTGAAGCGTCCTGTCATCAGTCGATCCGTCATCTGAGATGAGGAGTTCCAGGTTTTGATAAGTCTGCCCCAGAATACTCTCAATGCTGGCAGAAAGATACCTCCCAGCGTTGAAAGTAGGCATGATGACTGACACTAATTCCTGGTTCATTTAACTAGTCCTTTTCGCAAATCGACTGCAAAGGTACAACTTTTTTTTGAATAAAATGCGTTTTCTCCGTTTTTTCATATAAACGGTGTTCTTCAAACAATCTTTCTCTTCATTTCGTGCAAAATTGATAATTAAAGACACAAATAATATCAAATATACAAAAAAACATCGCAAGTTTGGTTATTAAATATTTTTTTTATACCTTTGTCGCTGTATTACGATTCATCCATGTGTATGTATAGGAATCTTCTATGTTTGTTGATGTTGGTTGCTTTTGTTGGCGATATCCCATTAGCCATGGCCCAGAGTCAGGACGAAGAGTGGCAACTTGTCTTTTCTGACGAATTTAATCAGCCGAATGGCAGTCAGCCCGATAAGACAAAATGGAATCGCCATCAGCGTGGTAGTAGTAGATGGTCTCGATGGATTAGTGATGTTGATGATGTGGTTTATATAAAGAAAGGAAGACTAATCTGTCGTGCTGTTCCCAATAAGATTGCCCCTTCTGATACTGCAAAGATGTTGACTGGAGCCATTAATACTAAGGGAAAATTTACGTTTAAATATGGTAAGGTAGAAGTGCGGATGAGAACTAATCTGCAACGTGGGAATTTCCCTGCTGCATGGATGTTTCCATCCCCCCAAGACAAACGGCCCTACGCGGAAATCGATATCGTGGAATCCTTCGGCACGAGGTCGGAAGCAACCCATACTGCTCATACACAGTTTACCCAAGACAATAAGAAGCATGGTGAAAAGAATAGTTTCCGTATTCCGTTGGATGTCACAAAGTGGCATGTGTATAGTGTCGAATGGGATGAAAACCATATTGTTTGGATGATTGATGGAAAGGTTAGTGGAATCTACGAGAAGTCAACTAATGTTGAAAAAATATCTAAAAAACAGTGGACATTTGACCAACCTTTTTATCTGATATTGAATCAGAGTGTTGGCGATGGCAATTATGAATTCATGATTCCCCAAACATCTAAGGTATATGAAACTCAATTCGACTGGATTAGAGTGTATCAGAAGAAATTCCAAATACAAGAACATCTTTGAAAATTGTTATGTAGAACAACAAGATAATCCAACAATATGTTATACGATAGTTTTTATGAAGAGGTTGGCCATAAGGTATACCATACACTTTTGAATTCAATTAAGTTTTTGTTCGGAGAGACCATAGAATATAAAGTGATTTATTTCCTACGCACTCGAAAATATTGGAATAACAAAAAACCGAAGGATTTAAATGAAAAATCTTTTTGGCTGGTAAGGTATTGGCGTCATCCGTTAATAGTTAAATGCGCTGACAAATATAAAGTACGTGAGTATCTTTATGAGAAAGGATGTGGTGATATCTTGAATGAGTTGTATTTAGTTTGCGAAAAAGGAGAACAAGTAGAATTTGATAATCTTCCCCCTAAATTTGTTTTAAAATGTAATCATGGCAGTCGTATGAACATTATATGTGAAGATAAGGCTTCTTTTGACAAGGATGATGCCATAAAACAATTGAACAAATGGATGAATTTTCAATATGGTAGAGGTGTTGAATGGCAGTATAAAGAGATAGAACGTAAAATTCTTGTCGAGAAGTATCTTGAGAGTGCTGATGGTAAAATGATAGAGTATCAGATCTTTTGTTTTAACGGTAAACCCACTTTTTTCCTGGTCAGGAATGATTTGCGTAAAAGCAAAATAGACAAAGAGAATACTGAGTTTGCTGTATCGTATACAATCGATTGGAAGCGTGTTTACATGAGAAAAAATGAGGAACAATTTGACTTTGAATTACCGAAGCCTCATAATTATCAGAAAATGATTGATTATGCATCACGTCTTTCTCGAGATTTTCCACTAGTTAGGGTGGACTATTATGAAATAGACGATAGACTTGTTTTTGGTGAATTAACTTTTACTTCTCATGGTGCTATACAATCAAATTATAAAGATAAATATATTCAATCTTTAGGTGAGTTGCTAATTCTTCCCCCCAAATATAATGATTAATTATTGTGGACACGAATTTTTTGAAGGGCTTAAGTTTTTCTTGAATAGAACTCTTAGTTAATAGTAGTTGGAGATAATATAATCAAGGGCTTTTACGTAATGAGAGCAACATTGTAGAGATGGCATCTTTCCTGTAGAGACTCCTCCTATATCTAAGACTTTTAGTTGAGGATAGTATAGAACAGTTAAATGATGTTTACGACACTCCTCTGCAAGATATATTTCTTCTTCAAAAAGAAACACAGGATAATTTATAATTCCGCACTTAATAAAATATTCTTTAGATAAAATAATAAAAGAACCGTGTCCTGCATAAATATCTCCCATAGAGTTCTTTTTTATGTCTCTAATTTCATAGAATAGTTTTTTCTTCAGTTGCAACAATTTAGGATGTTTGAAAAGAAAGCGTAATATTTTCAATTTACGTAATGAATACCGCTGGATCGCTTGAGGATTCCAATCAAAATGATGACTTTCAGAAATAATTGATGGGGCGACCCATCCGACAGCATTATCACATTTAAAAATGGAGAGTTCTATAAAAAAATTATCTGTAAGCAGAACATCAACATTACTAATGATGGAATAATCGTATTTTTGGGGATCAAATACTTTCATTAAAAAGCCAATAGCACCAAAATAACCTTTGTTGTCATTCGTGGGAATTGTGTGCAATGAGAAAAATCGGGGCTGGTAGTCAACAGGTGTCGAGGGCACAGAATTATCTGCTACCAATACTGTGACAGATATAGTATCCTTTACTTTTTCCATAGCTTTATCAACGGAAATAAGATAATTGTTGAGACTATCGTATGAATGATAGTTTACACAATAGATGGCTAGAGTATACTGCGTCATGTCGAATTTACTAATGTTATGTGGTGAAACCTATTTTACACTGTTGTTATTGATTCTTTAATTGCTTCAAGATACTCATACTGATGCGTATTGTCTGGCTCTAATACTGTTCCTTCTGCCCATTCATTCCAGGCATTAATAAAAACGTAGTTAGTGTGGTATACATTTAGTGTCTGTTCCATCTTTGCTTGTAAATATTGTTTGAATTCTGCTTTAGAAGGAGGAAGGACAATGGTGCCGGCAAGTCCACGACGGGGGGTGTTGTCCCACCCAATGAATACACCGCCATAGGTTCCTTCAGAAGACCTCTTCTCTAAAGAACGTTGGGCAACATCAACAAAGGGAAATGGCCTGTTTAAAGGAATTGTGCAATGGAATGTATTATTCATGATGTTGATGATTGTTCTTCGAACGCGTTTGTAATTTAATACAACAATATGCTGTTGCATATTACTGCGTATAGGTTCGAACTCAACTTTTGCTTTGAAGGGAAGATTGCGTTTTTCGCATTTACCATTACGCAATGTTTCTACGAAATGAATACCATTGAAACCTGCCTTTCTTGCCATTTCGTTCCACTCTTCCATCATTTCTGCAGCACAGGGTATACAACTGGATCTATAAATAAGAAACATAGGACTATTATTTTCCTTGATGTATCGTTCGTCATGAAAGAACGGCAACAAGTAGTTAAAGTGTTTAACCCAGTCGCTTTTGTTTCCGTATTTTTGTGGCATGATTACGTGATGGGCTTTCCCGTCCCAAGTCCTTGCCCAAGGTTCGTTTGCCCATGAAAAGCAGAAGTTGAGAGTTATACTTTTATCTGCAAGAAGCATTTCAGCAGGTCTCTCTAATAGCAGTTTGCCATTGAACCAGTAATGATAAAAGCAAAAGCCATAAATACCGTATTTGTTGGCTATTTCTGTTTGCCATTTTAATGTCTCTATTTTACTGAGATCATAGTAGTTATCTCCAAGAGGGATGCGTGGTTGCTGATGACCTTTGAAAATGGGCTTGGCCTTTTTTACGTTAACCCAGTCTGTAAATCCTTTCCCCCACCACTCGTCATTTTCTGGAATAGCATGGAACTGAGGTAGATAGAATGCGATGATACGTGGTGACATATTATTGTTTGATGGTTTTTATAATTCGTGCAGGAATACCTGCTGCTATTGAAAATGCGGGAACATCATGTGTCACAACCGCGTTTGCCCCAATAATGGCTCCGTCACCAATAGAGACGCCAGACATAATGCATACATTGTTTCCTAACCATACATTGTTTCCTATTGAGATGGAGCCTTTCGAATGAAGCGGACGTAAAACAGGAGGAGTGACTAATACCTCTGGCGTATTGCTTCCGTGTGAGTTGTCAGAAATAAGTACGTTGGTTCCTGTCAGAAGATTATTACCGATAGTAATGTTACCGATAGCGGAAATGTGTACTCGCTCGCGAATATTGCAGTTATTACCGATGATGATATTGGGCTGACGAATTTCTCCTTTGTAATTGTCCCATGCACATAGTTGAGCATACTGACCAATTTGAGTACCAGTACCAATTTTAATATGTTGTAAACCGTGTAATTCGTACGCCCGGTATGCTATAACAGAATTTGTTCCAAATGCTTTAAATTTGTTTTTCAGATAGCCAGTATATATGTGCGAAGCAACGGCCCTCATGAGTTCTGAAGACTTTCTTGGACAAATGTATGATATGAAACATCCGATGGATTCTGATATGTTTTTAATGATTTGTGTCATTTAATATATATTTATAGAATTCATATATGGCTTCTGCATTCTTCTCACGCGTGTATAATTTGTTTACAGTGAAGAATGCTAGATTAATCATGTGCTCGTATTTGTCAGAAGGAGTCTCAGAGATTTCTTCGAGTAAACGTGTAAGTTGTTGGGGGGTGTCATAACTCAATCCGATTTCTTCATTTGTCAATTCAATACCGTTTTCTAATTGCTCCTTTAGACCTGCAGTATTGTGGCATATTGACAGACAGCCATTGAACATGGCCTCGGCAAGGCATCTTCCAAACCCCTCAGAACGAGATGGAACAATGATTGCTTGTGCTTGCTGCATTAATAAATCTATGTTATCACATTGCCCTAAAAAAGATACCACATCTGACAAATCATATTCATTGATGAAATTCATAATCTGATTATGAAAAGAAGAGTTTGGTGCGCTTCCTGCTATGTATAAAGGGATTATTTCTGACTTGGTGTTATGAACATAATCATTGTATGCACTGAGTAGGATGTCTGTTCCTTTGGCAAAATCGATGCGCCCAACATAAAGAAAAAACTTTTTTTTCTCTGAATGTGGCATCAATTTAACTTCTTCCTGTATGCCATTGTATATAACTCTCGATTTTGTGTTGTTGCAGAGACTGAAATACTGTTGGATATCTTTCGTGATACAGATGCTATAGGACATAGGCTGGTTTAGACTTTTCAAAAAAGAATTCCTGGACGGTATGTAATGTAGTCCAAAGTCCTTGTCTGCATATTCCCGAATATGATAGACATGAGGTGTCTTCAGTTTTTTTGCGATTCTGATTCCCACATCGATAATAGAAACATTTGAGTGTATGATGTCTATATGTTTGTCCTTAAGAAGATGAGGAAGTCTTTTAACTGTATAATAATTACGGATTCTTCTTTGGACGAGGCGAGGAATAAACAATAAAACGTCTATCAAAGAATTAACTTTAGGATAAGTGTTCCATCTAAATCCCATCGCATAAACAGGTATTGACATGTTTTTTAACACATTATATAAACCATCGGCTCTGGGGAGTAGGACAATAGGATGGACATCCTTCTTCATCAGCCATAATATCTGATTCAGAAAGGATTTTGTTGCACCTCCATGCATTGTCGTATCATTAAGAATATATAGTATATTCATGATCTATATGTCTTTTTCCAATTGATGTGATTCGCTAACACTTGATTTGGGGGTGAAGCATCTTGCCACACAGTAAAGGGGGATAAAGTTGGCAAACCAAAGTGGGTATCCACGAATAATGAAATTGAGTCCCCCTATGATGAAAACAGCCGTCATGGCTTTTAGATTCTGAGGATTATAAAAAGACACTAGATAGAAAATGATGAAAAGGAAGGTTCCAATGAGACCATAATCGTAAATGAATACACGATACCCAGAGTTGCCAAAGCCTTCAGTGTTCCGGTCTCTTCCTGTCATAATGTCTGAGGATTTAATAAAATCTTCATAGTCAGCCTGGAAACTCTCGCTTACTCGGTTGTTCCCAGCCATCTCGCCATCGTTTATTTCCAGTCTTACCAAAATAAGGTTATAGAGCATGTTGTCTCCATTGTTATAGAAGAAGGATCCTATGGTGACAGCAGCAAACAGACCAACAGCCAGAATGGCTTTTTTAATAACTTGCTTACCCCTGATCCATAGGCTTAGGAATACAATGCCTACAAATAAACCATAGGCTGCTAATGAAAATGACATGAGGGTGGCAACAATTAGAGCGATGTTGTACCATTTCTTCCACTTTCCCATCTGAGTGAAAAGTAACATAACGGTCATAGTCCCCATATGGCCAGGCTCCAGAAATACAGAGTGGAAACGGGGAATAATAGTAAAAAGAGAGCGGTCGTCTATCAGGAAGAGATAATAGTTGGAAAATGAGTATAG
Source organism: Prevotella sp. (assembly GCA_017518935.1). GTDB lineage: Bacteria > Bacteroidota > Bacteroidia > Bacteroidales > Bacteroidaceae > Prevotella. The sequence goes on along the minus strand of JAFWTK010000126.1, from coordinate 8,271 downwards.
ATTGTTGAAATCTGCATTTCTTGATGGAAGGGGTAGCCCCAGTAGATATAGAAAAAAGAAAAACATGGAAATAATAAGGAAACCTCCCATGATTTTTGATAACAGGTCACAGAAGGCCTTTACCTCTTTTTCCATAACCTTGAAAAGGGCATAGAATATTATGATTCGAAACAGATTAGCGGCATAGCCATAAATATTGCCACTGCGGATAAATATCTGATAGTATGAAAGGATGATATAGGCCAAAATAGGAAGTAGGATGTTGGTGCGGTTATAATACGAACCAGAGTCTGACTTCGCCAATTCCATTGATATAATAAGAAACAGGCATGCTGGTAAAGAAGATAAAGTCCCAATAGGCCACATGAACCACGGATTTAGTGATCCAAGAAAGGCAACAGTCATTCCTATATGGAAGAATACAATACTAAGCGCGCGTTTATCTATCAGATAGAACTTGGATAGGTCTATCATAAACAGACTGTCAATCCTGTCTTTGGTAATTCTAATCTTCATCATGGACTATGGATGCGATGCCTGGTTTTCTTGTTAGAATCTTACACGCATATTCACGTTCTGACATAGAGAGGGTAAAAAACCACATTACACATCCACAAATAGCGATGGATAATGGAATGGTGAGCAGATAGCGGCGTTCCAAACTGATAAAACAAGTGGAACAATAGCCGATAGCACATTGTGTCAGCAAAAGAGGAATCAGAGGGCTGATAACATGTTTTAAGAAGTGACGAATGTCTAAGCCGCAAGTGAATTTAATATAGGGTAGACGGGCTATAGATACAAGAGTTTCTGCTATTAAATAAACATACATGGCTATAAGAGGAGTATGGCCAGTCCGAATTAGATAGTATATGGGGGGGATAACCAATAATTTTGGTGTGTACATGAGTAAAGTATAATACTTAATCCTTCCTGTTGCCAAAATGGCGGTGTTGATACCATAGGTGGTCTGGTCAATAATGAAACCACAAAGGATAAACTGACAGAACATGACACAGCCCTGAGGCACCTCCCTCAACCATAGTGCCAAGATATCTGGCAACTCAAACATCAATGGAACGGTAATGACCAAAAGTAACATGGTGGAATACTTGGACTCTTTTTCTGCTAACTGTAACATCAATTTGCGGTTTCCCTCTCCTTCTGCTTTCATAATCTGGGGGTTCATGGCATTTAATATGGAACTTGCTACAAAGGCCAACGAACTATACACTTGCATGGCTATGCCGTAGGCCGCATTAACAAGTGTTCCTAAAAATCTGTTTAGTATTAACTGAATGCCTTGGTTACGAAAGACAATGGCCCCCATGCTGTAAGTTGACCATCCGGCAAAACCTGCCAATTGTCTCATATAAGAGAAATCTAATTCACGGTATGAAATGAGAATGTGACACTCTTCATATTTGTGCAAGGCGTAAAGGGAATAGGCCAAAATATTAATAATTTGAATTGACAACATCAGAATGGCATAGAGTAACAGGCGGTCTGTATCGGTAAACAGTATCCAAATGGCAATACCCAGTTTCAATATGCCGTCGAACACCTCAACGACAGAGATATAGACAATGTTCTCTCTGGCAATAAACAAAGCCTTGAATGGTGCTGTCATGATGGTTGTTACAAGTATGAAAATGGTTATGACATATACATCGGCAGCAATAGCCTCCCTCCCTGATGGAATATTGAGCCAATGATAAACAAACAGGTCTTTCATACAAAACAGAATTCCGATCATCAAAAGTGATAGAATTAAGTGTATAGTAAGACTATTGGCAAAAATCCTATGTACTTCCTTTTTGTCGGATTTACCGAAATAGAATGAAATAAAACGTTGGGTTGTTATGACCAAAGCGTTAGTAATAAACCCTAAAAGTGCGACAACACCGCCTACAACGACATATAACCCATAGTCACTGACTCCTAAAGCCTCGACGATGTATCGGGTTGAGAACAGAGATAACAGGATATTCAGTAAGGAACGTGAATACTGTGCCAAGGTATTAATTATAATACGTTTAGTCGAATCCATTCCTTGGAACTGTTACTGATGATACAGGTTGTCAATTATTTCACGTTTGAAGATATAGGCAGACGTAAAAAGAAAGGCAAAGAAAAGCATCGCGGCCACAAAGATCATCCTTTTCGGCCCAGCCGGTTTTACTGGGACAGCAGCGCCCTTTAGCACAGTGAAGGCTGGGGTGCGCTCCTGTACTTTGGCCTTGGCGGCCTCCAGTTGGGTGTTCATGGTCGTATAGGCATTGAACTTCAACTGCATGTCATTCTCCATGTCCTCAATCTTCAGTTCAACGCTGCGGAGGGCTGCTTTTGTATTGGCATCCGATATGCTGGCATATTTCTGGCGAGCCTTCTCATATTCATTCTTTGCATTTTCTGTGAGTCCCTTGTAGTAATTGTAATCCACCCGGGCCTTTCTTGTACGATAGTCGGTAATGTAGATTTGCAATTTGTCCTTAATGGAATCTGCTAGAGTCTTGCATATTAATGCATCTTGAGTTTTTGTGTTGATGGTTATGACTCCGTTTTTTTTGTCGATGTTGATATCTATGTTGTTTCTTGCCATCTCATAGATATTATTTTCATCTCTTGAAATATAATAGGGATTGTAGCCTCCTCTGTTACCGCCAGTGTCTTCTTTCTTGGGTAATAGTTTTTTTATCCAGTTGATGGGGTATGTCCACCAGGCTTTCTTTTGGAAAAACTTGAGGTAGTCGTGATAGGTCGTTTCTTTTATTTCTTCGTCTTGACTTGTTACCTTGATATTCATCAGACTGTAGATAAAGCCATTGTCCTCCATCAGGTCAGGATAGAGCAGTGGGGTGATTGCGTCAGAGGTTTGCATATCACTGAGATTGAAACCAAATGATGATGCCAGATTGCTCAGCATGCCGCTGGAACCTAAACTCTCCATCTCGGGTGCCAACTTCACTTCCGATTCATAGTATCGGGGTTTGCTGAAAATGTAAATACAGGATAATACAAACACTACAGGAAGCACCTTGTAGAACAATTTCTTGTTTTCCCAGATCTTCTTGAATACAATTCTCAGGTCGATGACCTCAGGTTTTTTTGTCTTGTTCTCTTCCATACGCTTGCTCATTTGGTAAGATTAACAATGCTGGCGACCAAGGTGCCGAGGGAAGCGAAACTGGTACCCATACTGAGGATCTCTGGCATAGTCAGTTGTCGGCGCGCTTTCTTGGTGGGTACCACGATCTGGCAGCCGGGACGGGGCTTGTTTTTGCTGTTGGCCTTTGCCACCATGCCGTTCATATAGATGATGATGGCCTTGCTCTTCTTGGCAGTAGAGGTGGTACCTCCGGCAAGGTCGATGTAATAGTCCGCCTTCTTGCCTTCCATATAGCGGACGGTATTGGGGTAGAGCACCTCTCCGTTGATGGTGACGGTACTGGTGAATTTGGGTACGACGATACGGTCTCCTTCGCGGAGGATCGGGTCGTCGTCGCTGTGCGGATTTGCCAGGGCCTTGTCCAGTTCGATGGCCACAGGATAGGTTGTCATCGTGGCGAGTTTTGAGACATCGATGGAGTCATTGCCTGAGTTCCGCTGGGCGGTTCGGAGCATGGTCATCATCGTTTCCTGCTCTTCTTGCGTCATCTTTCTCAGCAGTTTGGCACCTTCTGGATAGGCGTGTTTGGTGATGCCGCCGGCCTGTCTGATCATATCGCTGAGGCGCAGGTTACTGTTGGTCAGCGTATATTCGCCCTTAAACTGCACCTCGCCCTCCACGGTGACGTTCTGCTGCTCGATATAGTTCGGGCTTCTGCGGATATACACCTCGTCGTAGGGTTGCAGGGTGAAGGGTGTCTCTCCCTGTGGGATGGTGAAGTCGGGATTCAGTCTGAAACTATAGGTGAATGCCAGCGTGTCGCCTGCTTCTGTCGCATCGGAGTCCATGATCCTGCGGGCCACGTCGACCTTTGCCAGTGAGGCGGCATTGGTCAGTCCGCCTGCCTGCAGCACAAGGTCTTCGATTGTCTCGTTCGCGGCATAGCGGTATACGCCGGGATAGTTCACTTCACCGTGGATGGTGATGGTCTGGTCCATCTTCTCCTCTTCGCGACTGGCGATATAGAGCACGTCCTCATTCTTCAGTTCCATGTCGGGCACGGTGCCTTCCAGGATGCCCTTGATGTCGATGCTCTGCATCTTCAGGGTACGGTCAGCCTGCATGCGGTGCATCACGGCGTGCTGGCTGATGGCATCTTCCGTTAGCCCGTCGGCGGCTTCTACAAGTGCCTTGACGGTGCTGATTTGCCCGCCTAACTGATACATGCCTGGGCGGAAGACGGCTCCCTTTATCTCCACCATGTTCTGGTAACGGTTGAGGGTGGAGTCGACGGATACGATGTCTTCGTCCATCAGTTTGAAATCGTTGAGGTCGAACTCACCCACGCTGAACACGGAATACTGTTGCCCCGCCTTGCGGTTCACGCGGATGGCTTTCGTATAGGCGTCGCCCGTAAAACCGCCGGCATAGCGGAGCAGGGTGGCGGCACTCTCCGTCTTCTTCATCTCGTAATACATCGGTCGCTTCACCTTTCCCGTGATATTCACCAGTGCCTCGTAGGGGGCCACTGTGATCACATCGTTGTCCTGCAGGCGCACATCGCCCGTCAACTTGCCGTTGAGCAGGAAGTCATAGATGTCGACGTTTGAAAGAAGCCGACCGTTGCGGAACACCTGCACGTTTCTCAGCGTACCGATCTCGTTGGGGCCGCCTGCCATATAGAGGGCATTGTAGACGGTGGCAAAGGCCGACATCGTATATGTGCCAGGCGTTTTGACCTCTCCCATGATGCTGACGGTGATGGTACGTGTCTGTCCGAGGGTCAGTTCGATGCGTGAGTCCTGGTATCTGGGGCCGAGTACGCTCCTGAGCCGCTGCTTGGCTTGTCTCACCGACAGGCCTCCAAGAGAGATGACGCCTACGCCGTCGACCGTGATGGTGCCGTCGGGAGAGATGGTCTCGCTGACACTTTCCTGCGAGGCACCCCAGATGTCGATGTTTACGACGTCGCCGGGACCGAGACGGTAGTTCTGCGGCGTGGCGAGGTTCATGCTGCTCTCGAACGTCAGGTTCTTGTTGTTGAACACGTCGTGGCCGAATATCCTGCGTCCTGGTGTCTCTTCTTCATAGTTATATCTCAGCGAGTCGGGCATCATGAAGTCCAGTGCCTCGTCCATCTCCGTGAACTGCTGGTCTTTATTCTGGCCTCTCCCGTCCTTGACGCGGAACGAAGAGACATTCTGCTGGTCGCGCCTCGTCTCTCCATTGGCTTCCCGCAAGCGGTTCTTCGTGCTTTGTGAGCCGGGCGTGATATCCGTTCCTCCTAACGAGCCGTCCTTTGCCTGACGTTCGTATTTCTTCTGGATGCGCCTTATCTGGTCGATGGTCACGCCGCGCTGCATCAGATGTGTCACAATCTGCTGGCGGGATGCGCCTTTGGCGTTCTGTTCAATCACATAGTCCATTACCTGATTGTCGGTCATGCCCGACTGTGCCCAGCCCGCCGTGGTGGCCAGCATCAGGGAGAAGAGTATCGATGATAGTCTTTTCATCATATTGTTTTTTCGTTTACGCGTACATATTTTATAATATATAACATATTATAGGCGTATTTATTGTATTCAGCCTGCAAAAATACAACATTATTTCCGAAAAACTTCCGAAATAGCGAAAAACTTCCCTAAATTCCTATATGAATCCGGTAAAAATACTATTGTTTATCGACAGACTAAGAGGATTGGCACGATCACGAATTTCTTCACTCCCGGATTTTTGCCGATTATAAGCACTCGGCGCTGTGTAATCACTTTAATAGCCATACTAGTTTAGTTTTTGTTCTTTTGTTAGAATTTTTATTAGTTAGTCTCTGTGTCGCCTCGTTCCGCTTCCTGAAGGTACTATTAAAGAAAACAATTGCTACTATTAATGCGTGCAATTTCTAGATTTAGATCTCGTAATTGTTATCCTTAATGGCCGCTTTTCGCCTCATTCGTTTGATACTGCAAAGGTACAAAAAAAAAATCAGATACAAAACAACCTTTTTCCGAATTTATTTCAAATGTTAAAATGACGCACGAAGTAGGCGCGGCATTGCGGCACTGCGGCAGCGCGGTGGATTCATTTCGCCGTGCGCCCCAAGGAAAACCGTCGTAAGATACTCTTCGATATGCGATAATGGTTAAGGGGCTTCCATTCGGAGGCCTCTTACTCTGTGCTTTTTTGCGGTGCTGCCAAATATTATTGGTGGAAAGATTCGTTTTTTTGAAGAAAAAGTACTATCTTTGCGACATCAATAATAAAATTACTAGAATCAATGAATATGAGAAGGATCTTTTTATTGGCATTACTGATGGCAGGAACCGTTGCCAAAGCACAGAGTGAATATACGATTACGGTTGAGAGTAAACAACCATCGGGCATCATCGACGAGATGCTCTACGGACAACTCTTCGAACACATCTATTTCTCGGCCAACAACGGCGTGTGGCAGGAACTGATTCAGGAGCGGTCGTTCGAACCAGAGCAGTATCCGGGCATCCCGCCACGCGACGGTTACTTCGACGGGTGGTTCATGGACGATGACCAGATGCTCCATTCGCCCACTCGCTACGAGCAGCCACTGAAGATCGACAGCATCGCGACCTGCGACTTCGACCTGACGATGGACGTGAACTGGCGGGCGTATAAGTTGGCGAGGCGCAGTTGGAGTGGTGGTCTGATGGACATTCGCTTTGCCATCCGCAACAAGGCCGACGGCACCCCTTATTATATCCGCATACACGACCCGTATTACGAGAGTCGTACCTTTACCCCGGCACAGACGCAGGCGCAGATCGATGCGGCCAACGAGGCGAATGCACGTGCAGCCCTCCAGCAGCAGAGCACGACGGCCAACTTCTCCATCTGCCAAATGGAAGTGCGCGAGACACAGGGCTTCGGCGGACGTACCCGTCGTATGAACACGCTCGTGCCATTGGCATCGGCTCCGGCCACGAAGGAACAAATCAATGAGTGTCAGCAGTGGCACAAACTGCGCATCGCGAGTCGCGGTAGTAAGGTGACCGTATATTGGGACGGCCAAGAGGTGGTGACTTATGACGGTCTGGAGAAGGCTGAACAGAATTTCGTGACGTTCTGGGTGAACTATACCGAGGCCACCTACCGGAATATCAAATTGACGGCTGCTGATGGTATGACTTTGTTTGAAGGCACGCCGGGCGACGTGAAGATTCCGGCTGTCGCCCAGCAGTGGACAGCATTCGGCGAGGGTGGCAAATATCGTCTTATTAAAGATGATGCCGTGAACATGCGTTACTCGCAGGAGATTACGGCAGGCAAGACTGAGGCCGGCATCTTCCAAGGGCCGCAGAACATCATAGTAGGCGAAAAGTACGTCGGCTCTATTTATGCTAAGGGTAAGGGTGAACTCATCGTGGGTCTCCGCAATACTAAAGGTGAGTTCGTGGCTCGCCGTTCATTGGGCAAGGTCAGCAAGGAGTGGAAGAAATACGAATTCACTCTGGAACCCCATACTAGTTGTGACGGCGACTTTGCCATTGCTGTGATGAACGGAACGGTGCAGGTGGATATGGCCACGATGACCACGCAGACCGGCATCAACTTGGGCGGATTCCGTCCCGACATCCTGCAAGCCGTCAAGGAACTGCACCCCACTTGCCTGCGCTGGCCGGGCGGCGGCTATGTGGCTCAGTACGACTGGAAATGGGGTATCGGGCCGCAGGAGAACCGTGAGCGCTGGGCCCACTGGATGTGGATGGACTACGACCAGAACTGCTTCGGCACCGATGAGTTTATCCGCTTCTGCCGTGAGGTGAACTCGGAGCCGATCATCGTGGTGAGTGTCAAGTTTGAACGTCCTGCTGAGGAGTACGACCAGATACTTCAAGATGCCCTCCATTGGTTGCGCTACTGCAATGCGCCTGCCACCGACGAATGGGGCGCCAAGCGTGCTGCTAACGGACATCCTGAGCCTTACAACGTGAAGTACTGGGAGATAGACAATGAGATGTGGGAGATGGGTATCGAGCGCTATGAGAAGTGCGTGCGCGATTTCAGTACCGCCATGCGAAAGATTGACCCCAGCATCAAGATTATCGCCTGCGGTGGTTTCCGCGAGGACGAGGACTTTATCAAGCGCAGCGGCAGTTACTTCGACTACCTCAGCCTGCACCACTACGAGC
>JAFWTK010000125.1 GCA_017518935.1 Prevotella sp. | reverse complement strand
GCCTACACCTACCTCTTTAAGATCAGTGACAAGACCAATGGCTATACTGGTGTCTATGATCCTACCAATCCTGATGACATTTCCATCAACAGCGATCCTGCAGGTCTGTATCCCATCACCTTCGACGCTATGGTTGTAGATGCAGAGGACAATGGTCATACTCAGGAGACCATCACCACCGTCTCTACCCCAAGCATCACCACCTACCAGCAGAAATCTACGGTAGTGAATGCTAATGAGTACACTGCGAATGGAAACGACATCTTCGTGACCGTCAACGATGGAAATGAGGAGACTACACCTGACCTCGCCAACGGCAAACTGGTTACGCTGAAAGATTATTCTGCAACAAGTCCTGTCGACGACATGGCTGCCCTCTTCACCATTCCTGCTGGCAAGACCGAGGCTGACGTGGTAGACGCTATGACCATGCAGGAAGATCATCCTGCTGAGGGTGTCACCATCCAGGGTCGTAATAAACTGGAACTCACTGCTGCTGCATACACGCTGACGGATAAGGTTGAGTTTGGTGCTGATGGCAATGCTATTTCTGTCGGTACAGACCGGGCCATGCGCTTCACCCCGGCATCTGGAACTTATGCCTTCGTATACACCAAGAAGGCTCCTACCACAACAAAAGAAGAGTTCCAGCCAGTTACTAAGGCTGCGGGAACTTCTGTTGCCGGACTCTACCGCTATGGCTTGAAAAATGCCCCTGCAGGCGACGTACAGGAAGGTGTGCTTTATTTCCTTAATAAGACATCTGGTAAACAGACAGTATTCTTGGGGCAGAAAGTGGATAATCTGTATGTCCTCGATGGTACAGAATACAAGATTGCTTCTGGCTATGCCAAGACAGGTACCACTTACTATTATACAACAGATAATGGTATGACCTATACGGCTGCTCATATTGTGGAATACGATCAATTCTCGAGTGCAGACCTTTATACAGATGCAACTGCTACAACACCAAAGGGTACTGAGACATCACCGATTGACGGACAGGCTTATTATAATTCCACAGGTGTCTACTGTGTCATCTATCCGCAACGTACAAATGGCACTCAGCGGTTAATGATTCAGAATACAACTGCTGCAAAGGTTGCCTGTACCTCCAGTGAAATTGCTTATGACGGCATGAGTTACTTCGACAGGTACAATGTGAACAACGGTGTTTACTACGCTAAGGTGATTAAAGTAGAATAATAGGACTCTATAAACCGAGTGGGGTTCGACTCCCCACTTGGTTACAAACCAACAATAAAACGTGCTAAAGACAGAGGACGGATCCTCATGCACAAGGTTGAAAATAAAAAAATATATAGTATTAACAATTAAAATTTTTACAGTTATGAAAAAGCAATTTTTCTTTGCAGCCGTGGCTATCGTAGCGTTAGCCAGCTGCTCAAGCGAGGAGATCATTGGCGACAGCCCGACTCCAAATCCTAATGGTAATGGTCCTGAAAAGGCCATCGTGTTTAACTCTGGTGCAAACACCACCACTCGTGCTACTAAGTATGGTAGTGCTGCTGCTGACCTTTTGAAAGACAACTTTGTTTTTTCTGGTATTAAAGGTGATGGATCAACAAATCCCACGACCTATGTGTTCGATCATTACACTGCCAAATTTGTTCCTGGCACAGCAAACACAACTGAGTCTAATAGTAATGACTGGGAGTATGTGGGTTATACCCCTACTTCTCCATCTTCGCTAACAACTTCAACTCAGTCCATCAAGTATTGGGACTATAGTACTACCCAGTACGATTTTGCTGCCTATTCTTTAGGAGAAGGAACGGGTGGCGCATCTGCAACCTATGCCACAGCAACAGCGATGAGCAAGAGTTATGGAGATAATATTTTGTCCTACACCCTCCAGGGTACTGCAGACGAATTGAAGGCATGTTACATTTCAGACCTTGTTACTGCTTATAACAAGACTCCTGAGAACGATTATGGTAAAGTCGTGACATTCAGTTTCCGCTCTTTGGCTACTAAGATTCGTCTTGCTTTCTTTGAGACCGTGCCTGGTTATTCTGTGAAGGATGTGAAATTCTATTCGGCTGCAAGTGGTGGAACTGCTGGTGACACTCCAACCCTCTTTGCATCATCTGCCTCTTTGCCCAGTGGAACTGGTACAATGACAATATCATTCCCTACAACTGGATTTGATAAGCGCCCTGGTGGTACTTCTGAAAATACAAACTATAACAAGGCTAAAGTATCTTTTTCACCGTCCTCTACTGGTACAAATACTTCTTCAACTTTAGAGTTGGGAGCGCTTGCTAATTACGCAACTGCTGAAGCGAATGAAGGATCTCTTGCTTCGGGAGGATGGCTTGGTCGTGCATCAAACGCCGCCACCTATGCTGGTGGTATTGATGCCGCAACCTCTTCTGGTAAGTATTATACCATTCTTCCTAACGAAGAACTTGATGCTGACGTTGCCACATCCACAAAATTATCTAATCTTACACTCCGTATTAAGTACACACTTGTTTCAACAGACGGTTCCGGTGAGACTATCACAGTGGACAATGCGACTGCTGTTATTCCTAAGCAGTTGGCAAACTGGCATCCCAACTATGCATACACCTATTTGTTTAAGATTTCGGATTATACAAATGGTTATACAGGTGTTGGCCCTGATGGTTCTACTCCAGTATATGGTCTGACTCCTATTACTCTCAATGCTGTTGTTGTGGACAACGAGAATGGTGTTCAGGAAACCATCACAACAGTTTCTGAGCCATCTATTACGACTTATGCAAAGGGTGAAATTGTGACTCTTCACGATCAGTACACTGCAGGTTCACATATCTATGTTGTTGTAAACAATGGTGGAGCAAATGTGACCCTTACTGTACCCACTAATGCAAAACTTTATACTGTAACTGATGCAAGTGATATCAATAATATTACGGAGGAAACCGTTGAAAATGCGTTAAGATATGGTAAACTTGGAGGAACTGCTGGTGAAAATGGTACTGGTACTACATATACTGTTGAAGATGCTAAGACTGGTACATTCACTGTTACAGATGCTACTTCTAGTTTGACTGCTACTACGAAGATTCCTGCTGCTGAGTCACCGACGGGTGATGATGTTACTTTACCTTGTGCAACATTTACACCGACTGCTGGTACATACGTATTTGAGTATATTATTACTCCACGTGTAAATGGAGTGTTTGCTGCTGTTGCTCCGAAAAAATTGACCGCATCAAGTACATATTATACATTCAATGGCTCTAGTTATGTATCGCTTACTGCAACTGGTACTGAAATTGTTGATGCAGAAAATAAATACTTCACAAAATCTGGTGATGTTTATACCGCTGTTGCTCCAACAAAGTTGACCGCAGATGCTACATATTACACATCAGGTGATAGAGGTGGCCATGGTAAGTTTGTTGCAACTGGTAATGAAATTGTTGACGCAGAAAATAAATATTATACAGCAAGCACAGCACCATCTGCTGGTGAGTATATGTATAAGATTATCAAGGTACAATAATCCCTCTCATAAGCCAGGCGGGGGTTGCTCCGCCTGGCTATATATAAATAAAGATAATAAAAATAATAATATATAATGTTCGCGCGTAAGCGCAATGCTCTTTGAGCATCGTTCTTTGAGCGCCGCTCTATAAACGGCTTCGCCTCGGCATAGTTCAAGTAAACTTGACTCTGCACTCGGCTCGCTCGTTCTTTGACTTACTGACACACCCCCTTCGAAGGCTTCGGATGAAAAATCCAAAATGAGGGCGTTTTTTGTTCCCACACTGGGGAAATAATTTTCCCAGCCTGGGGAAAAAGTTTTCCCACGCCTGGGAAAAATAAACCCACCCAAATCCTTGGCACTTTCACCGAAAGTTCGTATCTTTGCAAACGAAATCGAAAAAGTAATAGTATGATGACAGAAGCAGACGAGTTTTTCGAGAAGACGGCCCATAATGCGGAAGAGCCAGTTGTTGCAGTTGCCCCAGCGTCAACGCAGCAGATTCAGCCCCGTGCTGATATTGATTTGCCGAGTCCTGAAGAGGAACTCTGCAAGGAAATCGATGAGATTGAGGCGCATTGGGATGACCCAAACCAGTGGGTCACATCCCAGCAACTCTAGTCGGAAATCAAGCGATTGTACCCTCAGAAACTTGTGAACCGTATGAAGTAGTGAAAACAAAATCGAAAAAGTAACAGAAGGGTGGGCTGACAGGAATGTCGGTCCTTTGCCTTTGTAGGGGGTGGGTTAGTGTCAGGAGCAAAAACAGTTCGGCTGTAAGGCCGGACAAAAGAAAAAAATAAAAATGAATAGTGACGACTGAACAGTTGTACAATGCAGAAGTTGACAATGAAAAGGAAATTACTATATTTGACAACCATCATCCTGACGCTCGCAGGTTGTACCAGCGAGGATTACGTCGGTAATGAAGAACTGCATGAGGCGAACGAAAACGGACGCCCCGTGTCGTTCAACCTCGTTGCGGCTCCGCAAACCAGAGCCGTCGGTGGAGAAGATGCAGCAGATCTTCTGGATGACAAATTCGTGGTGTATGCACGGAAAATTTTCCCCACCGCTTCGGCAGCCGACCCACAACTGGTGTTCAACAACTACCTTGTGAAGTATGCCGCCAACTCCATCAATACCACCACATCCAATTCGGCAGGTTGGGAATACGTGGGTTATTACAATCTGCCCAGTGGAACAACAGATCATACAGGTATCCCTGCTGCTATCCCAGACCCCATACCAACAACAGGACGCTATGAGCAGTCCATCAAATATTGGGACTTCGCTGCCGAGCAGTATGATTTCCTTGCCTATTCACTGGGTGAGGGTACAGGCAGCACTCCTACCTATGCTGATGCATCAGGTATGGATTATGACGACGACGATGCTGAACCTGATACCTATACAGGTTACAAATATACTCTCACAGGCAGTGCTGCCCAACTTCAGGCCTGCTATATCTCCAATTTGGAGAAGAAAAGTCCAAATACTTCCAGCACTGAGGTGCAGTTGAAGTTCCGCAAGTTGGAGACGAAAGTTCGAATTGCCCTCTATGAGACCATTCCGGGCTATTCTGTCAAAGATGTGAAATTCTATCAGAGCGCATCAGGCTCCTCTGGCAATACCGCCTACCTCTATGGCTCTGATTCAGAAGGCTCTGCAAACTTTGTGTATGGCGATGGAGGTACTTTAACCGTTACTTTTGCGGATGATGCCGCTGGCACTCCAAAACTTAAATTGACAGGTACTGCTTCAAGTGCTTTTCTGTCATTTGGCGACATTACCAGTTCGACATGGACGGGTAAGGCTTCGTCAGAATATCGTGAAGCCTCAGGGAGTTATATCGGTCGTTCTTCAAGTAATTCTACGATTTCTGACTATCAGTCAGTACTCCCGAATCCAGATAATGCAGTCAACCTCAACCTAAAGGTTGACTACACCCTCGTGTCGCGTGACGGCTATGGTGAGGAAATTAAAGTAGAAGGTGTCACGGCTACGGTTCCTGCTGCGTATGCGCAGTGGCAGCCAAATTACTCCTATACGTATATCTTTAAGATAACAGACACTAATCTCTATCCCATCACCCTCGATGCTGTCGTGACTCAGAACCCCGATGGCAAGCAGGAGACGATTACCACTGTCACCGAACCGAGTATCACCACCTTCGGTGTAGTAGACGGCAAGTACTCTGTTGGCAAGTCTGAATATGAGTATGGCGCTGACATCTATGCAACCATTATGGAGGGTAATAGCGTGGTAGAACCGAAACTACCAGGTGAAACAGGCGCAAATGTAAAGGTTTATACGGTTGCCTATAAGTCTGATGCAACGGCTGATCAGATTGCGGCTTATCCGATTACTGAGGGCAGCGTGGCAGATGTCATCGGCAAGACGGGAACTGTGATAGAGGCTACTGAATTTACTTCATCTGAATATGAAAACGATGTGGAATCTGTGACTTCTGTTCCCGGTGAGGATGGTTCTACTAAGACCATTGATGCCCTGAAGTTGCAGAAACCTGATGCCGGCATCTATGCTGTTGAGTACACCTATACGGAAAGTAGCGAAACTAAGAAAGTCTACAAGGTTATCAGGGTAGTGCCCTCTATCTCCGTCTATCAGGCACCAAATGGCTATGATGAGGTGGAAGAATATGCGGCAGGAACCGCCTATGTTGTGGTAGATAAGGTGGATAATGGTACAGTATTGACATTATCTGGTGGGAGTGCCAATGCCAACCTCTATACGGCTACGCTTGCTAATAATGCCACTCTGGGTATCACGGAGGCCACTGTTGCGCAAGCACTTGCCGAGGGAACTGAAGACCCGAGTGGCACGTGGACTTTGACTGGGGGCCTGACGGTCACAAAGGTGACAAGTGGTGTCAGTGCTATCACGTCAATTTCTACCGGCAGTGAAACAATCACTGTCAATGGTGCTTCGTTCACGGCTGCTGCAGGTACAACCTATGTATTCGAATACATATATACCGATCCTACCGATCCTACGAGCACAAGGAAAAGTAAAATTTACAAGATCATCAAGGTGGCCGGCTCATAATATGAATAATGTTTGTG
>JAFWTK010000124.1 GCA_017518935.1 Prevotella sp. | reverse complement strand
GCCAGCCCTCTTATCATAACTACATCAACGACTGACATTCATCAAAAAATCAGGCCCTGACAGTTAAAAACCGAATGTAAGGGTCTGTTTTCCTTTTATTCTCCCTACCTTTGCACCCATGATTGTAGCAAACATGAATCTCCATGAGGTTTATGAATTCATATCTATACCAGCCATTTCCTACAGAGATACAAAGAGCGGTTCCTAAAACAACCGGATCTCACAGCCTGGTGATGATGACGAGCGCGACCAGTAAACGACAACCATCCCCGCCGAAAAGCGGGGATGGTTGTGTTCCTTTGTTATCTAACCTATGCAGTCAGAGGAATGCGTATCGGCAGACGAAGAGAGCGGCCAAGAGTATGGTGGCCCAGTTCATGTTGTTACGTGCATCCTTATCCTTCATGGTACCCGACAACAGGTGAATCAGCACATACGAGATCACACCCAGCAGGATACCGTCGGAGATGCTGTACGTGAGTGGCATCATCACAATACAGATAAAGCAAGGAATACCTGTCACATAGTCGGAGAAGTCTACCTTGCGCACATCGTACATCATCATAACTCCAACCAGTATCAATGCTGCTGCTGTAGCCTGATCGGGGATGGCCAGGAACAGTGGGGCAAAGAGCAGTGCTACAGCAAAGCACAGGGCTGCCGTAAGACTGGTAAGACCACTGCGTCCACCAGCATTCACACCTGAGGCGCTCTCCACATAGGTCGTCACTGTAGATGTGCCAAGCATGGCACCTACAGTGGTACCGATTGCATCAGCCATAAAAGCCTGATTCAGGTTCTTAACGTTACCGTCATCATCCACCATACCGGCTCGGTTAGACACACCTATCAGCGTACCTATCGTGTCAAACATGTCGATAAACAGGAAGGTGAGTACCACTACGATCATATCGACAGTCAGAATATTGTGCCATTCGAACTGCCATAAGATTGGTGTTATCGATGGCGGCGTTGAGAAAATGCCCGTATAGTTTGTGATACCCAACGGGATACCCACGATGGTAGTGATCAAGATACCGAGGAGCAATGCCCCAGTCACACGCCTGACGAGCATGGCTGCCGTAAGCACGATGCCGAAGATGCCTAACAGCACGGCAGGGTCGTGCATGTTACCCAAAGTGATAAAGGTCGATTCCGACGAAGTGACAATACCCGCACCCTTCAGTCCGACGAAGGCAATGAATAATCCGATACCTGGACTGATGGCACGCCGCATCACCAGTGGAATAGCATTGACGATATGCTGACGCAGTCCAGTGATGGTGAGCAGGATGAAGATGATTCCTTCTATCAGTACCGCAGTCAGTGCGAACTGCCAACTATAGCCCATGGTCAATACCACGGTGTAGGCAAAGAAAGCATTCAGACCCATGCCAGGAGCCAGGGCAAACGGCAACTTGGCATAGATTGCCATCACCAGTGTACCCACGACGGCAGAAAGACAGGTTGTAGTAAACACAGCACCGGCATCCATGCCTGTTTCCGATAGGATACTGGGATTAACAGCCAGGATGTAGGCCATCGTCAGGAATGTAGTAATGCCACCTATCACCTCCTTACGCAAGGTCATCGTGGCGGGATCGAATCCAAACAATTTTTGTATCATACCTTTATCAATGATGTCGCAAAGTTATCATCGGCTATAAGAGACTGTTATATGCTGTCGGCGATGCGACGGCAGAAGCCTTCGTGGCGACGGCGGACGTACTCCGTCAGCAGACCCATGGCGATAATCTCGAAGAGGAAGAACTCACAGGGCAGGTCGATCAGGCAGAAGAGGAACATCCAGAAGGAACGGAAGTTGAACGTCAGCAGACCATTCCAGAACATCAGCGCCAGCGACGAGCGGTGGATGTCCTCATGTACCGTCTGAGGCACCTGATCCATACTACCGAACTTGTTGCGCAGGACAGACAGCAGGCGCTGGAACTGCGGCGTGACCTTCTCCTGCTTACGCGTATAGTCGATGTACGACTTCTGGAACCAGCGCACGTAGCCAGGTGTCTCAGGCCCCATCCCGTCGTAGATCTCCTGCTGACGAACGGAATTATCGAACTCGCTGCCCTTCTCGCCTTTCAGGAAGAAGAGATGCACCTGGATGTAGTAGTCGGCCAGACGCTGCTGCGAGGCGATGCCCTTGATGCCCGACATGAGGCCGAGGGCAAACACAATGATGCAGGCGATCCATACGTTCGTTGGTGTGTCGGCGATGCCCAGCCATCCGAACTCCAAACTATGGTAATGATAGAAACGCCACACGAAGGCCACATAGATGGGCGTGAACCAAGTAAAGCCTGCCAGTCCGTCAAGGATGCGCCCCACACGGCTCTTCTTGCCCGTCATGCGAGCCAACTGGCCATCGGTGCAGTCGAGGATGTCGGCAACCATCAGCAGGGCGATGGCGGCAAGGTTGTAGAGGATACCGATGGTGCCCTCGTAATAGAAACTGCCGTGGGCAAACAGCACGCAACTGCCTGCGCCGATAAACATCGACAGGATGGTTACCGTATTGGGGTGGATATCGAAATAGTCGAAGCCTTTCGCGCAATAGTAGCAGAGCGGACGGATGACATGGAAGTCGAGCCAGTCCTCCGTCTCTGCGGATTTCAGGGTCTGAAAGTATTTCTCATTCATATCTTTGATGTGTTTAATCGTTTGATAGCAAGACGCACCTGACGCTTCTTGCGGAGGTAGTCGAGGCGCTCGCGGGCATGCTGGCGTGAGATATGCAGTTGGTGGCCATAGACAAGGCAGGCCGCAGCAAAGTAGGCAGCCGCCTGAATCCACAGATAGCGCACCTCAGGTGCCACATCGCCGAGGGTGCCGCCAAGCGTGTTCATCCGCACGTAGGCACGGATGCCGAAGGTGCTGGGGAAGAGCCACGACACGCCCTGCCAGGCACCGGGGATGGCCGACTGCGGCCACGACACACCTGTGAGGAACAGCAGGGGCAGTGAGATGAACACCACGAGGAGCATCACATTCTCACGGTAGCGCACGAGGCACGACACCGTCATGCCGAAGAAGACGCACGCCAGTACGTAGGGCACCATCAGTGCCAGGAGGTTCTGCCAGGTGGCCAGTTGCAGGAAATGGAAGATGCGCGGCACGACCATCGTGAGGAAGGCACCCATGACGGCATAGACCATCAGGTAACAGAGCGACTTACCCAGGACAATACGCCCTACCCCGCCGTAACACTTGTTGATCGGCACAAGGTCACCATAGCGGTTGCGCTCGCGGGCGGTGCCTGCCGCCAGTCCGATACCCAGCACCAGCGTCTGTTGCAGGATGAGCATCAGCACGGCCGGGAGGATGGACGAGCCATAGCCGCCCTGCGGATTGAAGATGGGCACATCCTCGAAGTCAAGCGGACGGGTGGTGATCTCGTCCTCTCGGGCGGTATAGTTGCCAGAGACCTTGGTCTGTATCTCGGCACCCATTGCCTGGGTCACGGCAACGGATGTCTGGTAGATGGCCTTATAGGCGAGCATCAGTGCCATGTCACAATAGACGCTGACGGTGGCCTGTTCCATACGGTTCAGGTGACTGGCAAAGTCCTCGGGGATGAGGTAGATGCCCTTCACCACCTGCCGACTGACGAGCGACTGCGCATCGTCAAGGTCTTCGGCATAATAGGCCACCCGCACATCGGGCGAGGCGTCGCACATCCGGATGAACTGGCGCGACTGCTGCGAGTGCGACAGATCGACCACCGCCACAGGCACCTCATGGACCACCTCATTGTTGTATATCCACGAGTAGAGCAAAGGATAGACGAGTGGTACGATGACGCAGAAGATGAGCACGCCCTCGTCACGGAAGACCTGCTTGACCTCCTGCCGCCACACGTAGGCAGCATCCTCCAACCAGTTATATATATTATGGAATATAGACATAGGTGAGCATGGCGTTTTTAATCTTACGGATGACAAACCACGGCAACAGCGTGAAGGCGATGAGGGCCACGAGATGGAACCACGCATCGACGAGCGGGAAGCCGTTGAACACGGTGATCTGATAAAGCATATAGTAGTGGCGCAACGGGAAGAGCCACGAGAGCGCCTGTATCGGGGTGTCCATACCCATCACGGGGAAGGCGGAGCCTGCCAGCGAGAAACTGAGCACCGCCCAGAGCGAACAGATACTCATCGACATACGGAGCGACGGCATCAGTCCGAAGGCGAACACGCCGAAGCCGATGGAGGCAAACACCTCCAAGAGGGCCAGCAGCACAATGCTGCCCCAGCCCCCTACATGGGGGAAATGGAGCACATGGTAGAGATAGAACTCATAGAAGCATATCAATGTGAGGAACACCAGTGCCTGCGGCAGGAACTTACCGAGGATGGCAACGATGATATTGCCGTCGGCTTTCGCTATCCACTCCTTGCCACGATAGAACTTCAGTTCCATACCGAGGGAATAGGCGCTGATAAGAAACATAAAGAGCATCATCACACCCGGCACGAAGACAGTGGAGAGATAGAGGTTGTAGTTGGTCCAGGGATTGGCAATCTGGTGCAGGTCGATGCGGATGGGTTGCAGGAAGGCCTGTATCTGTTCGGGCGTATAGCCCTTGGCTCGCATCGTGGCCTGTCCCACGGCAGCGGAGCCGAGGTTGGAGATGGTCTTCAAGTCCTTCATCAGCAGTGAACCTGACATGATGGAGGCGAGGTTGTAATAATAGGATATCTTGGGGCGACGCGAGGAGAGCAGTGCCTCCGTTGTGCCCTTAGGGATGTAGAGGAAGGCGTAGATCTCATTGTCCTGAATGGCCTGACGCGCCTC
>JAFWTK010000123.1 GCA_017518935.1 Prevotella sp. | reverse complement strand
TGTCCTCGTCACGTCCTGACGTGCTGCCCAGATAGGCCATCTGCTTCTTGAACGACTTGTCCATGACACAGAGCGAGAAATAAGGCTCCTCGTCCACAAACTCTTTGGTATAGCGCGACTCACGAATGTAAACCACTGCCGAAGGATCGTTGTTACCCCACAGGCAACCCAGATGCCCCCATGAGGCCGTCATCGTGTTACAGCGATTCTCGTCGCCAGCCGTTATCAGCATCCATTCGCCACCAATGAGGTTGAACGGATTGAACTTCATGTCTTTGTAGTTGATCTCTTTCATCTTCTTATCTTAAATGCTGATAGAATCTTTTTCATAAGTCACTATTGTTTTTTGTGTTGTTATTTCTTTATGCTCTTTTGCCTAAATTCATTTAAATATGGTGGCAAAGATGGTGCAAATCGAATGCAGAAAGTTCGCTTTTTGCTGAGATGCAGCCCATTCTCGCAATTTTTGTTGCAAAATTACCAATTATCAGCGTAAAAACGCTATCTTTACCATCAGTTTTGAGAATTATTAGGATTTTAAGATGAGTAACATCAGGATTTACCAGTCAGAGACAATCGTATTAGGCTCCAGGCGGTCTTGCTCATGTCAAAACCGAATGCTTCCAATGAAGGACGAACTTTCTCCGGGTGCCCATATAGACGTAGCACCCTCGGAGATGGCTATTTGAGGTTCGTCTTAAAGAACTCCTCCAGTTTATCCCAAGGAATCATATTCTTTGGTTCGCCCTTACCAACCAACTCCGTATACCCACCATCGTAGAGGTCGCAATGCGAGGCTCCGGGAATGATGAGTAGTTGCTTGTTCTCAGGCACAGGATTAGGTTTGCCGACAACATTATAGCCTTCGGCTTTACCCTCCACCATATACTTATAGGCAGCCTCGCCAAAGTAGCGAGAGTGGGCCTTTTCGCCATGCATCACGAGGACGGCAGAGCGAATTTCATTGATGTAGTAGAGGAAACGTGAGTTTGCGTAGGCCTGGGTGCCGATGACGCGCCATCCATCGTTTGAGTTGCCGCTGCGAGCATGATAGCCTCTCTCTGTTTTATAATAGTCGTAGTAGTCTTTTACAAACTGTGGCGCATCATCAGGCAGTGGGTCGATGACTCCACCTGCCATTGCCTTCGGATCTGAGAGACGCTGTTTGGAGAGTGCCTCGCGTGCGGCATGACGGTCAGCCTCGTTGTCGTTGGCATCATAGTAGTTATTACCACTCACGCGAGTCATGTCGTACATCGTGCTGGCTACTGTTGCCTTGATTCGGGTGTCGGCAGCAGCAGCATTCAAGGCGATGCCACCCCATCCGCAGATGCCGATGATGCCAATCTTCTCGGCATCGACGTTCTCCAACTGCGACAGGTAATCGACGGCTGCCATAAAGTCCTCGGTGTTGATGTCGGGCGATGCTGTACGACGTGGCTCACCGCTACTCTCGCCAGTGTACGAGGGGTCGAAGGCCAGCGTCACAAAGCCACGCTCTGCCATCCGCATGGCATAGAGTCCGCTCGACTGCTCCTTGGTGGCTCCAAACGGGCCGCTCACGGCGATGGCAGGCAACTTTTCACTCGCCGTAGGCGTATAGAGGTCTGCAGCCAATGTCAGGCCATACTGTGTTTCAAACGTCACTTTCTTGTGATTCACCTTTTCACTCAGCGGGAACACCTTGTCCCACTCCTGCGTCAATGTCATTTCCTGTTTCATATTATTATCCGTAGTTTGTTTCTTGTCTGTGCAACCTGTCAGCATTCCGACAGCCAATGCCATTAATATTATCTTCTTCATATTTATCTGATTATCTTTTCTCCGTTTTGAATTACAATTCCTTTATGTCCGGCCTGAGCCAATGTGCCTTGCAGTGTATAGGCTCTTGATGTCGTATTGTCAGACCTAACCTGACTGATGCCTGTAGGGTTGTTCAGCGACAGCGTCACACTGATGTTGCTCTCGCACGCTTTAAGGAATGTGCGCAGCTCACTCTCCGACAATCCGTCAATCTTGCCCAGACGGGTGTAGTTCCAAGAGTTCGTGCCGTAAAAGATGCAGATATTGTTGCCATTATAAAGGACAATATCGCCTGGCTGTGCATTGACTTGTTCGTTGCTTGTCGGAAGCGAAAACCCCAATGCTCCCCAAATCTCAAAACCTCCACTGGAGTTGAGCGTGACTGTAACAGATGCCTCTTGCAATTTTGCGACCAATGCCTGTGTGGCACTATTATTAGCCAGTGTGACAGCTTCTGTCCTGCCATCGATAGTGATGTACATCTTTGTTGTCATTGTTTCGTAGTTCGTAGTCTGTGCTTGGGTCTCGTCGCTGATGCATGACATGACAAGCAACGCAGCCAAAATCATAAAAATCTGTTTCATAACGCCATCATCTTAATATCCGCTGCAAAGGTACGACGAAAACGCAGCAACCCGTATAGACAGATTGCGGATAAAACTACCAAAAATGAGGAATGTTACTTTTTGCGCTTTTCTTCCAGGAATTGTTTGGGCGTCTGCCCCGTCGTATTCTTGAACATACGAGTGAAATGCTGGGAATATTCAAAGCCCAGTTCGTCAGCCACCTGTGCGATGCTCCGACCACTGAGAATCAGATTCTTGGCGCGATGAATCACAAAACCTCGGATATAGTCTTTCGGACTCTCACCCAGAGCACCACGCACGATGTCGCCAAAATAGCCAGGCGACAGACACAACTCGCTGGCACAGTATTTCACGCTGGGGAGACCCTCGGTGCGCTGACGGCCTTTGTCGTAGTAGTCGATAAGCACCTGCTGGAATCGGGCCAGGATGTCACTGCTGCCAGCCGTCATCTCCTTAAACTGGCGGGCATAAAAGCGGTTGCAGTAGTCAAGAATCAGCAGGATGTAGTCTCGCACGATGTCATCCTGTACATCGTCGCCATCAGTTGTTTGCAACTCCATTCGTATATTCGCCATCAGCCCCGACAGCGTATCCTTCTCTTCGGTATTCAGGAAAAGCGCTTCGTTGCTGTTGTACGAGAAGAAATGATAGTCCTTCATGCGTCGCTCAATCTCCGTGCCGTGGATGAACACGGGGTCGAATAGCAGCACCCAGCCATGATACTGCCGCGTGGTGCCGTTATCGCGCTTGCCCCCAATCTGACCTGGGGCAAATGCTATCAGCGATCCGTTGCCCTCATGGTAAGTGCCGATACCGTAGGTCAGGTTCTCAGGGAACTCGCGCTGCAGGAAGATGCCGTAGCAGTCGATGCGGTTCAGCGAATGTCGTATCTCGCCCGCCTCGTCGTAGTGGATGATGGCGACGTGGGGATGTAGGACTGGCACGCGGATGTCGCGTGCATAGTCATTAGCCTCGTTGATGTACAGATCCAGCGTCATTTCTGCTTTTTCTTCTTAGTTCTCATTTTACGCGCCAAAATTAGCAAAAAATGTTTAAATATAGGGCATTCTTCATCTTAAAAAATCGAAAAAGTACTGAGCCATGGCGTACGCATTTTCGACTTTTTTTATTAATTTTGTAGTGGAATTATACTACAAAAGTATCAATAATAACGCAATTTTAAGCATTATGTCAAAGACAACAGAAATTCAGATTGAGAAGTCGCGCAACCTCATTGAAGGCCTGCGCCGTCATGTAAGAGAAATGGGTGAAAGAGGCGTGTCGAACAACGAAATCGATCAGATGGAAAAGAGCGTAGCAATGCTCTCAGAAGCCAATGCCGAGGTGGATCGCCTGCGTGAGGAGTTGACTCCTAAGGTAAAGAAGATGAACGACCTGATGACCCTCGTCAAAGCATCCTATGCAGAGTCGAAAAAGACCCTGAAGGGCTACTACCCGCAGGAGCGCTGGCCAGATTATGGCATCCCCGACAAACGATGAAAGTGTGATAAGAACAAGTTGTAAGGAGCGACAGTTGCCGCTCCTTTTGTTTACGTTGTAAACTCGATGATGGCGCTGACCTCACTATCGATAGAGAACGAGACGATGATGCCTCCCTCAATCTGGAATAAAGTTGGAATAAGCAGGTCACACAACTTTGCTGGCACGCGATACGCAGCAGCCGCACATCTGCTGAAAAGACACTGGAGTTCATCTGTCTGTTATATTTGTCCAAGTCATTTTAATGTGGGGAATGCCGTCGAGCATGAAAGTGTCGGATGACTGTTTGAAGCCTACACTTTCATAGAAGCCTTTGGCATACTCCTGTGCCTCAATGTCAATGCGGGTCGCCCCAAAATGTTCAAGGGCAGCATCGATAGCATGAAGCATGATTTGTTTACCATAACCTTTGCCTCGTTCAGTGGTGATAACCCTACCGATGGATATTTCCTTCATGTGAGTACCGGCAGGACAGACACGAGCCAAAGCAATCACCTTCCCGGCCACTGTCAACCACAGATGGATGGACTTCTGGTCATCGCCGTCCAGATCCTGATAGACACAATCCTGCTCTACCACGAACACCTCGCTACGCACCCTCAAGAGTTCGTATAGTTCATCCACAGTTAGTTCCTGGAACGATTTCTTGTGTAAAACAGGCTGTTGGATGCTCATTTATTTCAACTGTTTACCGTCAGAGAATGCATTGCCAACTGTCTTTCCCAACTGGATGTAGGTGTGGTGAACTGGATCGAAGGTTATCAATTCCATCTTCTCTACATCAGGTTTACCATCTTCAGCCAGATACTTTTCGTCACAGAGAATATTGACGATTTCCGCTACGAGGTAATAGCCCGTCTCACTCTCGTCTATCTTCTGCTTCACCCGACATTCCAATGTCATAGGGAACTCTTTGAATACGGGGGCATTCACATTAGGAGCCTTCTCGATATTCCAGCCTGTCTTCTCCATCTTGCCAGGCGTATTCCTGCCACTCATGATGCCTACATAATCAGAAGCGACCATCGTTTCTGTAGTAGCAAAAGCAAC
>JAFWTK010000122.1 GCA_017518935.1 Prevotella sp. | reverse complement strand
GAGGTGATGCCAAGTACGATGTTCTCGATACGGCGCTGAAGATCCTCCTCGCTGGTAGCCAGACAAAGGATTGCCATCAGTTCTGAGGCTGGCGTAATGTCGAAGCCCGTCTCCGATACCACACCGTCGCCTCTCAGTCCCGTCACCACATTGCGCAAGGCCCGGTCGTTCACATCAAGCACGCGCTTCCAATAGATTTCACGCAGCGAAAAACCATCTTTACGGTGCTGGTAGATATAGTTGTCGAGCAGGGCACTGATGGTGTTGTGGGCTGAGGTCACAGCATGGAAGTCACCCGTGAAGTGAAGGTTGATCTTCTCCATCGGCAGCACCTGGGCATAGCCGCCACCGGCAGCACCGCCCTTGATGCCGAAGCAAGGTCCCAACGACGGTTCGCGCAGGGCCACAGCGGCCTTCTTACCGATCTTGTTCAGTCCCAACGTCAGACCGATGCTGACGGTGGTCTTACCGATACCTGCCTTCGTCGGACTAATGGCAGTCACCAGTATCAGGCGACTCTTCTTCACCTTCTCCTCATCGATGAGAGAAACGGGCACCTTTGCCATATACCGTCCGTATGGCTCTATCTTCTCCGGGTCTATCCCCAACTGTGATGCGATGTCGCTGATAGGCAACAGTTCGCATTCGCGAGCAATCTGTATGTCAGTCTTCATGTCTTATAAATTATGGGCGCAAAATTACGAATAATAAATGATTCCACCAAGAAACTGACTAAATATATCCTCAATTTCCAACAATCCGCAGGGGTTTTCCCTATGCAAGAATAGGAAAAATACCCCTCCAAATTAGGATTATTCCTTTTGAAACCTCGCCAAAAGTTCCGATCTTTGCACCGTGAAAAAAATAAATGTCTCACCATTTAAAGTATAGGAGATTAAGATATGAAGAAAATGATCGTGAGCACGAAGCATTTGATGATTCTGGCAGTGATGATGGTTATGACCATCTCAGCCAACGCAATGAACTATAACGCAGCAAAGCACGAGGCTCTCTTCCTGAGCGATAAGATGGCTTACGAACTGAACCTCACCGCTGCACAGTATGAGGCTGTCTATGAGATCAACCTCGACTACCTGATGAGTCTGAACGGACACGGTGATGTCTTTGGCATCTGGTGGGATCGCCGCAACGCTGACCTCCGCTTCGTGCTGAACACCTGGCAGTTCGACAAGTACATGCGCCTTGCCTACTTCTATCGCCCCGTAACCAGGAAGGCTGGCAATTGGACATTCGCAGTCTACTCTCACTACGACAGGGGTCATTTCTATTACGCACATCCCAAGGTGTTTGTGACATACAAGGGCGGCAACAGCCATCGTGATCCTCGCTTCTATGCAGACCGTCACATTGCAAAGCCCAACGTACATCACCGCACGCCGATGGCGCATCAAAATGACAAGCCCGCTGTGCATCATCCCACACCGGCTCCGCATCACGACAAGCCCGCTGTTCGTCACGATAGCAAGCCCAATCGTCAGATTGCACAAAATACTATCGGAACTCGTAGCAACTCAGGCCACTTCGGCAAACGCAAATAGGCTGTTCCATATCCTCTATATATGCCTTTACCAAAAGGACCTGCGGGGAATCTCATTTCTGGGGTTCCCCGCTTTCGGATAATCTTTCTGTTTTTCACTACGGCGATTATAATATTCCCAACAAAATAGTCCTAATTCATAGGAATTGTTTACCTTTCTCACAGACAGTCACCCTTAACGGCTTGGGGAGTCCAGTTCTTGAAAAAACGCAATACTTTCTCTTTGTTGTACCCTTGTCCTTCTTCCAAAAAACTCGAATCCTGAATGTGAATAATCTTACCTTCCTCATCGAGCACTACAAACACAGGGAATCCGAAGCGTCCCGCATTACTCAGACGTTTCATCAGGGCTTTCCCTTGTGCCTGTTTCTCCTCACCCTGAGACTTGCGTGGAGTATAGTTCACATGGATATAGACAAAACTCTCGTCAATGACATTGCTGATAGTTGTGTCATTCGTGATGAAGTCAGCAAAACGTAAACACCAGGAACACCAGTTACCACCCACCTGACAGATGACGAACTTCCCTTCGGACTTGGCTTTCACCACTGCCTCGTCTATCTGCTCGATAGGGTCGATGTCCTCGTTATAGACTTTTTTCAAACCGCTCTGAGCCGTTATCGTCAGAGCAAAGGAAATTGTCAGCAATGACAGAACAAATAACTTTCTCATACGTCTGCTTTTACTAATTTCGTATTCGACAAATCATAAAGATTCGTAATAATTGCCGCAAAGTTAGACAAAAATCTTCTTTTTTTCATATTTTTGCCGATAGTTTTAATATGTTTTGTGATTATAATGGATAAGATTATAACCATGTACGGACGCTAGGACGGCAGAAAACTGGGAAAAAAAATCTGGACATGAATAGGATTATCAGAGAAGCAAGGCTAACGGACATGGCAGAGATATTGAAAGTCATGGATGCTGCAAAGAAGATTATGCGGCAGTCTGGAAACATGCACCAATGGGTAGACGGCTATCCATCTGAGGACGTGATAATGACTGATATGGGAAAAAACGGTGGCTTTGTGGTTGAAGATGACGGTAAGGTTGTCGGCTATTTTGCTTTTCATCCTTCCCCAGAACCCACTTACGCCAATATCTATGAAGGAGAATGGCTTGACGATGAGCAGCCTTATCACGTAATTCATCGTATCGCCAGTTATCCTAATGCTCATGGAATATTCAGCGCCATCATGGACTTCTGTTTATGCCATGAACCATATATTCGCATTGACACCCATCGGGACAATACTATCATGCAACACAACATCATGAAGCACGGCTTTACCTATTGTGGCATCATATACTTAG
>JAFWTK010000121.1 GCA_017518935.1 Prevotella sp. | reverse complement strand
TGTTTGCCAACCTGAGGTTCTCCGCCTGCACCAAGGCCCTCGCCCAACTGTATCTTCACAGGCACGGGTGACCTCGACAGCGACTGACTATCCGTATTACAGACCGCATACGTCACGCCTGCCACACCCTCCTTATACATATTCGCAACAGCGTTGCAGCCCCCGCCTCCAACGCCAACCACTTTAATGATGCCTTGCATCTGGTCCGTCACAGGACCAAAGTCGATAATATTGTCCTCTCCCATACTTCTGCGATTTGGCTACAAAGTTACGAAGAAAAATTGGGATAAAAAAATCTCCGCAAGGCTTGCGGAGAAATTTTCTATGTATATTACCATCAAATAAAACAAGAAGATGCTAATTATTTTGGTTCTTTTGGAAAAAAGCATTATCTTTGCAGGCGAATATGGCAAAGAATCTGTTTATCATCAGCGGCTGCAATGGGGCTGGCAAGACGACAGCCTCCTATACCGTTCTGCCCGAAATATTGAATTGCAGGGAGTTTGTCAATGCAGACGAGATAGCACGAGGACTTTCACCTTTTAACCCCAGCAGTATGGCTATTGAGGCAGGTAAACTGATGCTGCAAAGAATAGAGGACTTACTGCAACGCAACAAAACCTTTTCAATTGAGACCACGTTATCCACCCGTTCATACGTTAATCTGGTTAAGCGTGCTCAAAAGCAGGGCTATCGAGTTTGTCTGCTTTTTTTCTGGCTGAACAGCCCAGAACTGGCCATGAAGCGTGTGGCAGAACGTGTAAGCAAGGGGGGACATGACATTCCAGAAGGGACCATTAAGAGACGTTATACAGCAGGTATCAACAACCTTTTCAAGTTATTCATGCCTATTGTCGATTATTGGGCTATATTTGATAACAGTGAGACTCCTCGCAAAAAGATTGCTATTGGCGGCAAAGACACTGATGTAGAGATATTCTATAATGAGTTGTATGCAAACATTAAGAACTATGTCAAATAAGGAAATAAAGGAATTTACCAGTAAACTCGAGAAGGGACTGCAAATTGCAGAAAGGCGGATGTTGGAAGAAAAGGCATTGCACGACGAAACCATAGTTGTATCAAATGCCGAAGGCAAGATTGAATATATCCCTGCCAAGGAGGTGCTAACCTCATACTAAAAACAGCCCAGCCATTTCTTCACAATTCGCGTATACTAACCTTACTTTCTGTGGTTCTTCTATTTGAAGACCTGCTGATACTTAATATGACACCGATATAGGCACAATTAATGATTGTGGAAGTACCACCCTTCGAAATCAAGGGCAGAGGTTGGCCTGTCACAGGTACTAATCCAACTGCCACCATCATGTTGAATATGGCTTGGGAAGCCAACAGTATTCCAAGTCCCATGACCAGGAAGGCTGGGAATTTCTTTTTGCACCTGTTAGCAATGCGAGCACAACGAAAAAGTAGGATAATATATAAGAAAGTTACACCTGATGCCCCCAATAGCCCCAACTCTTCTATTATAATTGCAAAGATAAAGTCAGAGAACGCCTGTGATAGAAAGTCACGTTCAGTGCTCTTGCCAGGCCCCTTACCAACGATTCCACTCGTCACAATGGCTATATTTGCGTGGGCTACCTGGGCATTCTTATTGAGGTCGTAATTTTCTGGGGCAGGCATAGGCTTACCGAATTCTATGATACGGCTTTTCCATGTATCAAGACGATGGAATATTATCTCTATCAAACTCTTCTCTTCAGACCTCTCCACCTGTTCGATTTTTGCCAATTCTTTCTCATCGTCGTTAATCTCGTGCCCTACTAACATAATCATTGTTAATGCAATCACGATTACCAGAATGATGAAACCAGCCAGTTTCATCAGTTGTCTCAGTGGAACAAGACCAAAGAACATCATCAGGAAAACAACGGTAAAAAGCATTACTGCTGTCGAAAGATTCTCCAGACCAATCAAAACACATGCTGGGATGGTTATCCAGAGAATCCACTTAAAAGCACTCTTATCAGCCCCATCATCACGTTGCAAAACAGCAAGGATCTGGGCCACAACCAGCACAATCGTACCTTTGGCTATCTCTGAGGGCTGAAAGGTAAAACCAAACAGATTAATCCATCGCCCTGCATCACCCACTTTTGTCCCTGCCAGCAACACCCATAACAAAGTGGCTAGGGAGAAGATTATCAGACAGGGTATCATCGACCTGTAATAGCGGTACGGGATATTCTGTATGATAATCGCCACCAACACACCAATAATAATGGTGAAAGTGTGGAATGCGATAGGCCCAAGGTAGTTTTGGCTCTTGTAGGTCAGTACACTTGAAGCAGAGAACACTTCAACGATACTGATCATACTGAGTAGGAAGAACACCATCCATACGACCTTATCGCCCTTGAACAAAGCACATAGTCGTTTATTCACGATTATTTCTTCCATACTCATTTCTTCCACTGATAATTATTATTGGAGTTGCCATAGCGCTCCTTACGGATTTGCCATTTCACCCATTGCTGGTCACTCTTCGTAGCATTGTTGAGGGCTGTTGCAATCTTCTGTTTGTCTTTCCCAGCCTTATAGCGTTCTTTCATTTCCTTACGAATCAGCGACACGTTACCACTTTGCTTGTCCTGAAACTCCTCGATCAGCGCATCCGTATCCAAGTTCTTGATACGCTCTTCTCGTTTGCCAGCCTTACCTTCGAAAAGAACATTGAATACAGCCTCTTTGATCTTTGCATCATCTGCAATCCACCTGCTCCTATAGAGTGACAACAACTCCTGCCTTGAAAGAACAGGCAACATATCCACACACATCCTCAACTCCTCTTCTTCCCATCCTTTATAATGGAAGAGTTTCGCCTGCTTAATAATGTACTCGTAATCTGTCATAATGCTCACAATTATAATATGGTTGCAAAGATAGATTTTTATCTCTTTGCAACCAAGCATTTTTGCCCCACAAGGCTTGTGGAATACACATTTTATTCCCCAGAGGAACAAAATAATAGCCATTTTTCAGAATAAGCACTTAATTTTTAAGTTAATTGTTTGGAGTTTTCAAAAATAGTTCTTATCTTTGCAGCGTTTCGAGATGAAGAGAAGTAGTATTATTGAAGCAAGGCGCAAGCAGGTTAATCCACTAATCCGACAGGATGTAGACCTTTCGTTTCAAATAGTGGATCGTATTCATGAGATCCTTCAGGCGAAAGGACTCAAGCAGAAAGACCTGGCTTTGCTACTTGGTAAGAAGGAGGCAGAAATCAGCAAGTGGATGCGTGGCACACACAATTTCACGATAGATACACTTGTATCCATTGAGCAGGCTCTTGGTGCACCCATCTTACGGGTTATACATCAGGGAGATATTGTCCATGCTTATGAATTCGAACCCATGATGGCCAGCGAACCGCTACCAGGCCAAGAGCCATAATAAACGTTATTCCCAGACCACGAGATTGCGAGGAAGAGAGATCTTCTTTGCCTCGCCACGCAGGCCATCTATATAATAATGTTTGGCCATGTGGTCATCAAACTGGCCCACAAAAGCTCCACGAATACGAGCACACTTCTCATTGATGGAATTGAGTAACGGATTAGTCACATCCTCAATGCTCTGCAAAACCCTGTCACTCATCCCATACGGTTTCAACTTGACATAAATCTGAGCCAACTCCTGGCGATAGTCTGGCAAACACTTAAACATAATCCCCTCAGGATGATTCAGGAAAAGCAGATACACAGCCTTTACCAATGGCTCCATCCTGATTTCCATATCATTGTAGTCAGGCAGCAATATTCTATAATCCTTTGTAATCACCAGTCGGCTCAGCCTGTCGTCAGGATGTATCAACTGCTCCAAGATGTATTGCGAAATGCCCCTCTGCCTTAACTTGGCAATCCGTTCCTTCACCTCTTCAATCAGGTCATCCGTATTCTCCTCTCTTATCTGGGAGTTAAAATGGTCATCAGCACCATTATCTGTGCCATCTCCCCAATCGTCCCAACTATCAACTTTCCTTTCAAGCAATCGCTCTTGCTGACTCTTCTCCAAAGAGATCTGCTTGCCAATCCTATGCAACTGGTCTGCAATAGGCTCCGTACTATTTGAAGAAAGTGGATAGAAACGGTTGATAGCCTTATCCTTCCCGTCGCCACCCCTATGAATATCCTCTGTACGAATAAAGCCATGCTTGATATGCCCCCTATCACCAGGATGTTCCAGATATTGCAACAGGAAATCATTGCCTATCGTCGTGCTGGCCAATTCCGTATCCGACAGATAAGGCGCACGATAGCGGAGCACATTCTTATCTGCCAACCGCTTCATCAACAAGGGAAGATAGACAATGTGGAACCCTATCATCTGGCCCCATCCCTCAAAGACCTCCGGATTACTCTCAAACAAATCCGCCAGAGCCTTGTCTTCCTCGCTGGCCACATATATCAGTTCCTTTGGGGCCAACTTCCCTTCCAGTTTGAACTCGATACGATTATCTTCCGTGTTCTCTGTCTTGATGGTGTCGATGGGAGGAATCGGAGCATTCTTATTTTCCACTATCTTACTTTTGTTCCATTCCCAGAAAAACAAAGCAATCAGCCCTATGGCGACGATGACATCTATGACATTCCACACCGTTCTCCCCAGCCCCACCTTTGCAAACGGCTGGAACAGCAATGCCAATGTGACGAACACCCAAGTCAGCCCTTCTTTCTTTGCAAGAAAGCACCGATAGGCATAGATGCCGAACACCACCGTTGACAAAATCCTGACGAGGGTAAAATACCCGTATGGCATCGGAGCCAAACAAAGCAACAACACTGCTGCGAGATATAGCGGAACGTATTTCATCTATTCAATATAGCCTTCACATAATTAAGAGAAAACTACTAATATTTGTTTGGCACGATTACAGTATCTAAGTTCTTAATATCTGCTCCTCTGTCTAAAGACTCTTGGGCCACTTCGTTTACAATATCCAAAAATTGATCATAACTTAAATCAAACAAACTCTGGAGATCGTTTTTCATTAAAGCCTCTTCTTTATCTATAACATCGTCATTATACATTTTTCTTAACTGCCATGTCAGGATCTCAGTTATTTCTGGCTCCTTACCATAATCGATAAAATCTCCTTCCTTAACTCTTAGGAATAGTTTAAGCAACTGAATATTACGCATTTCTTGTTCCGTTAAGATATCATCCTCCAAGCAAATATTGGCATAGTCGATAATTACTTGTAATGTCTCCGATTTGATATCGTTAATGGTTATACACTGCTGTGATAGATATTTTTTTAATTCTATTGAGTTCATCTTGTCCTCAATAATGAGATTCAATATACCACAGATTCTTGGTGAATAATCACCAGATTCTATCATTTCTTCAATTGTTTTTTTAAGTTCTGACATACCCTATTTATTTAGATTGTTTAGTTCCACTCATTAATATCTTCTTCTGACTCAACAGCATCCTCGATGTCGTCTGGTAAAGAGGGAAAGAAATCTATACCTGTGATTCGCTCCACTTGATCTATAGAGTTGTAATACAGATCTCGTTTCTTGGTGCCTTCAGTGTTCCTGACTATAAAACCAATGCCCTTGGGCTTGCCTGTTAAGCAGAGAACCACTTTGAAGAAGGCTTCAGGTACTATCACCTGATTATTGCCAATTGTCTCATGTTCTCCATTCATTAGGATTGGCCCACACACGATAAAAACACCTCCAAACTTGCGAGCCCAGTTTCTGCAAGAAATCTCAATACTATTCCATAAGCCACTATTAAGACTGGCATTCTGCGGACAGACATTTGTTAATGAGAATGTATCATACATGGCTCTCGAATCCCACTTATTATCACCAGCAGGGCACATGTGTCCACGAGACCACCCACAGCCTCGATAATCATAAGGAGTGGCACGTGGCTGAGGTACATCTTCATCTTCATGGAAATTGGTGAGTCTTTTATAAGGGCCATCTGTATGGTCTGCAGTAAGATGCCATGCAACCCAGTTTGGCAATTTTGTCTCTTGATTATAAGACACAATATAAGATGTCTTACGAAGAATCATCTCAGGAATACCTTCAAGACGCTCAGGCATAAGAAACCATGCAATAGTATCAGACATTGTATATTGCGAACTACTTTCCGTTGCATTTTCAGGCTCGTCATCGGACTCTTTGCTTATACTAATTGATTTGCTTTCTTCGATGGATGATGACACCTTATGGCGAGCGCATGCACGAATAGAAAGAGAAATGG
>JAFWTK010000120.1 GCA_017518935.1 Prevotella sp. | reverse complement strand
TGCTGCTATGAAGCCCGTGGCTCTCGACGCCCAGAGCGTTGACCAGAAGATTCTCGACGAGGAGTATAAGACCTCTTTCGAGAAGACCAAGTTGGAGCAGGTGGAGAAGTTCGTGGAAATGAAGGTTAAGAAGGCTGGCATCAACCCCAACCTCGTTGACTCTGAGGATCACATCGAGTCTAACACCGCTAAGGGATGGCTCACGAAGGAGCAGGCTGATGAGGCCCGTAAGATCATTGCTGAGGCAAAGGTCGAGGGTGAGGCCCAGTTGAAGATGCCGATGATTGAGAACATCGCCAAGGGTCGTGTACAGAAATTCTTGAAGGAGAGTTGCCTGGTTGACCAGGAGTTCCAGTTCGGTGACGGCGACAAGGCTACTGTTGCCCAGTGGCTCGCCAAGCAGGACAAGGATTTGAAGATTGTTGCCTTCAAGCGTTTCACACTTGTAGCCGACTAATATTAGTCCCTATCATAAAAAGAATCGGCATTGCTTGCGCAGTGCCGATTTTTTTCGTACCTTTGCGGCAGATTGTAAGAGATATGAAGATATTTGCCATCGGCATGAACTATGCCGCACATAATCAGGAGTTGCACGGGACGCTGAAACGGCCCGACGAACCAGTGATATTCACCAAGGCAGACTCGGCGATACTCAATCAGGGGAAGCCTTTTTTTATCCCGGACCATCTGGGACGTATCGACTATGAGACGGAAGTCGTGGTACGCATCTGTCGTTTAGGGAAGAATATCTCGGAGCGCTTTGCCCATCGCTATTACGATGCCGTGACGCTCGGCATCGACTTCACGGCCCGTGATTTGCAGAAGAAAGCCTCCGAGGCCGGACAGCCCTGGACCATTTGTAAAGGCTTCGACGGGTCTGCCGCCATTGGCGAGTGGGTGCCAAAAGAAAAGTTTCTGGATATCCAGCGTCTTCACTTCCATTTGGATATCAACGGCAAAACCGTTCAGGAGGGCTGCACCAGCGATATGCTGTATAAGGTTGATGAGATTATCGCCTACATCTCGCAGTTTTTTACGCTGAAAACGGGTGACCTACTCTATACTGGCACTCCCGCTGGTGTGGGGCCTGTCCAAATCGACGATCATTTAGAGGGCTGGCTGGAGGAACGGAAAATCTTGGCATTCAATTGTAAGTAGACATTCACAATAAATCGGCATAATATCCGTTATATGAAAGAAGTGAAAACAAATTGGAGGCTGATAGCAGGCTTGACTCTTCTGCTGCTCTGCTTGCAGGGCAAGGCACAAGGGTTTGTCAACTTGACCGCTCAGGAGGTTAAGATTGACTCTGTTCTGCCGTCTTACACCTATCAGAAACCATTGGATTCCCACTATGCTGACTCCACCTATACCGTCAGCATCGAATACCCCGAGTTTATTGATATGACGGAGGCCGACATCTGGTGTTATCATCAGTTGGCAGAAGGAGAGCCCGGAGCCTTGCCGGAGGTAACGCAGAATCTTTGCGTGGCACGGAAGAAGGCTGTACTCGATATCTCGTTCTGTCCAATCGTGAAGCGTGACGGGAAGTATCAGAAGTTGGTAAGTTTCAAACTGGCCGTGAAGGGGAAGGCGAGGGGAGACCTCGCAGCGCGGGCTGCACTAACCAGGGCCAATGAATCGCCCTCTGCCCGCTACGCCGAGCACTCCGTGCTTAAAAGTGGTACCTGGGCGAAGATTCGCATTCCTGCCAGTGGCATCTACCAGATATCCAGCAGTCTGGCTCGAACCTGCGGCTTCTCTGATATCTCCAAGGTGAAGATATACGGCTATGGTGGTGGCTTGCAACCGGAGAAGTTGACCGGCGACTACCTGATAGCCACCGACGACCTGAAAGAAGTGCCTACCTGCATGGTGGGCGGACGCAAACTCTTCTATGGTGTCGGGCCTGTCACGTGGGAGTCTGACTCTGCTACGACCCGTATCCGCAACAACTATTCTGACTACGGCTATTATTTCCTGACGAACAACGGCGACGAGGAGCCGCTGACCATCGACGAGGAGACGTTCAAGGCCGCCTATTATCCGATGGCCGACGACTACCATTCCCTCTATGAGGTGGACGACTATGCCTGGTTTCACGGCGGCAGAAAACTTTTCGACAAGACTCTCTACACTATCGGCAGTCCGCAGACCTATACCTTAACATCGAGCGACACCGGTGGCACCTTGTCGGTTGCATTGAGTTATGATGGCTACTTTGAGGCAACTGTCCGTATTAACGACCGAGAGGTGGGGCAGATTGTGGTGAGCGCGGATGCCGTTACGGCTTCGAAAAGGACAGACTACCTAATCGATTTCCCGGATGATTACTCGAAGGCCGCAGATCATACCTGGTTTTTTTCTCTGGATAGTATCCAGGCAGGTGCCAACACCATCAAGATTACACAGACATCAGGCGCCAACGTCCGTCTGGACTATCTGGCCTTGACCAGCCGGCAGCCGAAGGCCTTGCCAGATCTTACCTCTGCCAGTATTCCGACACCCGAATACGTCTATCATATCACGAATCAGGATCACCACGCTGACACGCCGGTGGATATGGTCATCATCATCCCCACCACGCAGAAATGGCTTTCGGAGGCAGAGCGTATCAAGGTACTCCACGAGACGAAGGACGGGCTGCGCGTCGGTATTGTGCCAGCCGACGAACTCTATAACGAATTCTCAAGCGGTACGCCCGACGCCAATGCCTACCGCCGTTACTTGAAGATGTTCTACGACCGCGCAGTGACTGAGGCCGACATGCCGCGCTACCTGTTGCTGTATGGCGATGGGGCCTGGGATAACCGTATGCTGATCTCCGACTGGCGGAACTGCAATCCCGACGACTTCCTGCTCTGTTACGAGAGCGAGAACTCGTTCAGTGAAGTCAAATGCTATGTGAGCGACGACTATTTCTGTCTCCTCGACGACGAAGAGCAGATCCAACAAAAGTCGGGCAAGAGTCTTACTTATCTTGGCAAGCCGGATGTAGCCGTAGGCCGATTCCCCGTCAGGACGGCTGATGAAGCGAAGATATTGGCGGACAAGACCATTGGCTATGCCAATAACGAGTATGCTGGTTCTTGGCAGAACACCGTCATGTTCATGGGTGACGACGGCAACAACAACGCCCACATGATCACTGCCGACAAGGTGGCTACTACCTTGCAAGAGGCCTATCCGGCCCTCAATATCAAGAAAGTATACTGGGATGCCTATACCCGCCAGTCGTCCTCGACGGGCAACACCTATCCTGATGCCACCAATCTGATCAAGAGTCAGATGGCTGAGGGTGCCCTGATGATGAACTACTGCGGACATGGTATTACCTATGGTATGTCGCATGAGTCCGTGTTGCGTCTGGCAGACTTTGAGGAACCGACTTCCTTACGCCTGCCGCTTTGGGTGACGGCTTCCTGCGACATCATGCCCTTCGACGGACAGGAAGAGAATATCGGCGAGACCGCCGTGCTTAACAAGAAGGGCGGTGCCATCGCCTTCTTTGGCACCACGCGTACCGTCTATGCCAACTATAATGAACTGATCAATCTCGGCTTCTCGCAATATGTGCTGGGATCCACCAACGGTGTGCGGAACACTATTGGCGAAGCCGTCCGTCTGACGAAATGCGACCTGGTGGTATCCCGGAAGGATATCACCCCCAATAAGTTACAATACACGCTGTTGGGTGATCCTGCCCTCGTGCTCGCCGCCCCGACGCAGAACGTCGTCATCGACAATATCAACGGTCTGCCCATCGATGGGACATCGACCGTCCAACTGGCTGCGGGCTCTATTGCCAAAGTCACAGGACATATCGCCAATGGAGAAGTAGCCGATGCTGCCTTCAACGGCACCATCACCGCCACAGTCAGGGATGCGGAAGAGACCATCGTCTGTCGTCTAAACGACCGTTCGGAAGCCGACGAGGCCTTTGTCTTCAAGGATCGCACGAAGACCCTCTACAGCGGCTCCGACAGTATCCGCAATGGTGTCTTCACCTTTACCTTTGCCGTGCCGAAGGATATCAGTTATACCGACGGTACCGGTCTGATGACCCTCTATGCCGTCAACCACGAGAAGACCAGCACGGCGCACGGCGAGAACGGCAGTTTCATCCTCAACGGCAGCAGCATGGCTCTTAACGACTCCATCGGTCCCAGCATCTACTGCTACCTGAACGCTAAGTCGTTCAAGAACGGCAGTAAGGTACACGTCTCGCCCTATTTTGTAGCGGAACTCTATGATGAAAATGGTATCAACGCCTCCGGCAGCAGTATCGGGCATGACTTGGAGTTAATCATCGACGGTGACATGACGAAGACCTACAACCTGAACAGTTAC
>JAFWTK010000119.1 GCA_017518935.1 Prevotella sp. | reverse complement strand
AGTGTGCTG
This sequence comes from Prevotella sp., assembly GCA_017518935.1. Taxonomy (GTDB): domain Bacteria; phylum Bacteroidota; class Bacteroidia; order Bacteroidales; family Bacteroidaceae; genus Prevotella. The sequence continues at coordinate 9,416 of JAFWTK010000119.1, read as the reverse complement.
AAACTGTGGTCGAAAGTCCGCAGGAAGTGTATGCCGAATGGCTTGCACACTCATCATCATTTCTCATTATTCTTCGTAATCGTATTGCTGAGTGTGGTGGCCTTTGCTGCTCCGCCCCAGGATGATAAGACGCGGACAAGGAAAACGGAGACGAAGGCGCAGCCGCAGGCGGAAGTTGTGGATGATGGCGTTATTCCCGACTCGCTGTTGCATCCACGATGGAAGATTCAGAAGACGGCTCCTATTGAGGTGGCCGACCTCGATTCCTCAGCCCTTGACCTGCGTTTGCCAGACAATATCAAACAAGCGGTAGAATACAACGACTCGCTGAATATCTATGTCATTGGCTCGAAGATTGGCGACTCCTATCTGAATGCCCCCGTACTGATGACTCCCGAGGAGTATTGGCAGTGGAGTGAGAAACGTGCCCGTTACGAATTCTTCCGTTCCAAGGAAGAAGCGAATGTGACCAACGAGGGTAAGGATCAGTTCGACCTGATGGATATGCACTTCGACCTGGGGCCTGCGGAGAAGATCTTTGGTCCGGGCGGTGTGCGTATCAAGACACAGGGAACGGCAGAATTGAAGATGGGTGCCACGCTGAAGAATATCGAGAATCCCTCGCTGCCCATCCGTAACCGCAAGACCACCAGTTTCGACTTCGACGAGAAGATCAACCTGAGTCTGAATGGTAAGGTGGGCGACAAGGTGAACATGAACCTGAACTACAATACCGATGCCACCTTCGACTTCGATACGCAGAACCTGAAATTGAAGTTTGATGGCAAGGAAGATGAGATCATCAAATTAGTGGAGGCAGGTAACGTGACCTTCCCCTCGAACAACTCGTTGGTGAAGGGCGCTTCGAGCCTCTTCGGTATCCGTGCTGATATGCAGTTCGGTAAGTTGAAATTGCAGACGGTACTCTCACAGAAGAAGTCCACCACACAGAGCGTCTCGTCGAAGGGCGGTACCCAGACTACTCCCTTTGAGATCAATGCCGACAACTACGAGGAGAACCGTCACTTCTTCCTCTCGCGCTATTTCCGTGACCGCTATGATGGAGCCATGTCTACATTGCCGAACCTGACAACAGGTATCGAGATCAATCGTGTGGAGATATGGATTACCAACAAGACTGGTACGACCTCCAATACCCGTAATATCATTGCCCTGACCGACCTTGGTGAGAATACCCGGGTGAGCAACAGCAAGTGGGAACTGGCGGGTATGGATGTACCATCGAATGCTGCCAATACGGAGTATGCGGCGATGGTGAGTACCTATGCTGAAGCACGCGACATCGACCAGACCAGTACGGTGCTGGCAGGTATCCCTAAATTCGAGGGTGGGGTGGACTATGAGAAACTGTCGAGTGCCCGTCTGCTGACATCCTCGGAATACACCGTCAACAAGTCGTTGGGCTATATCTCCTTGAAGACAGGACTTCAAACCGACCAGGTGCTGGCTGTGGCCTACGAGTTTACGGCAGGTGGACAGACCTATCAGGTGGGTGAGTTTGCCAGCGACAATACTGAGACCTCGAAGGCGCTCTTCGTGAAGTCGTTGAAGAACACCTCGAACAATCCGAAGCAGGGCAACTGGGACTTGATGATGAAGAATGTCTACTACCTCGCCGCATCGGTGGAGAAGACCAAGTTCCGTCTTGATATCAAGTACCAGAGCGATACGGCAGGTGTCTACCTGACCTATATCCCCGATTCGAGGGTGAAGGAACGCACGTTGTTGAAGATGTTGGGTTGTGACCGCCTTGATAATAATAATAAGGTACACTCGAACGGCTACTTCGACTTCATCGAGGGCTATACCGTGAGCAACGGACGAATCTTCCTGCCGTCGGCAGAGCCCTTCGGTGACTATCTCCGCAAGCAGTTGGAAGCCAGTGGCCTCTCCAAGGCGGAGGCAGACAAATACGTGTTCGATGAACTCTACGACTCGACAAAGACCGTAGCCAAACAGATGGCCGAGAAGGATAAGTTCATCATGATGGGACAGTTCAAGGGCCACAGTGCCAATGTCATCTCATTGGGTGCCTACAATGTGCCGCAAGGATCGGTGGTGGTGACGGCGGGCGGCGTGACGCTGCAGGAAGGTAGCGACTACTCGGTGGACTATTCCGCTGGTGAGGTGACCATCCTGAATCAGAGCATCATCGATGCAGGCACGAATGTGAATGTCTCGTTGGAGTCGAACACTGACTACGGTATGCAGCGTAAGACGATGCTGGGCGTGAACTGGGAATACGACTTCTCGAAGAACTTCCAGATGGGCGGTACGCTGATGCACCTCTCCGAACAGGCACTCACCTCGAAGGTGGTGATGGGAGCGGAGCCCCTGCGTAACACCATCTGGGGCGTGAACGTGAACTGGAAGCAGGAGAGCCAGTGGCTCACCTCGATACTCGACAAGATACCTTTCCTGAACGTGAGTCAGCCCTCACAGATCACCTTTACCGGGGAGGTTGCCCAGTTGATAGCGGGTACGGCAAGCGGTACGCAGGACAATGCCTCGTATATCGACGACTTCGAGAATACCAAGAATCTCATTGATGTGAGCAGTCCGAAACTATGGACACTGTCGAGTGTGCCGACAATGTTCGCGGAGTCGGCAGACAAGGTGGGCGTATCGAGTGGCTATAACCGTGCACGACTGGCATGGTATAATGTAGACCCCATCTTCACCCGTCGTTCCTCGACCCTCACGCCAAGCCATATCAAGAGTGACCTCGAACAACTCTCCAACCACTATGTACGTGAGGTCTATGTGAAGGAACTTTATCCCAACCGCGACCAGAGCACCTATAACGGTGCCACCTCGACACTGCCCGTGCTGAACCTGGCCTACTATCCCGAGGAACGAGGACCCTATAACCTGACCCGCGACCTGAACAGCGACGGTTCACTGCGCCAGCCAGAGACGAAGTGGGGCGGTATGATGCGTAAACTGGAAACGACCGACTTCGAGCAGGCGAATATCGAATACATTGAATTCTGGCTGCTCGACCCCTACATCTATATCCGACAGCAGGGCAATGCCTCTGACTATGCGGGTGACCTCTACTTCAACCTCGGTGAGATCTCTGAGGATATCCTGCGTGATGGTAAGAAGTTCTATGAGAGCGGCATGCCTGTCGAGGAAGGCAGTACCGGTGGCTTTACTACCACCCAGTGGGGTAAGATTCCACAACAGGCCACGCAGACTTACGCTTTCGCCACCTCGTCGGGTTCGAGGGCAAAACAGGATGTAGGTCTGAATGGTCTGAACGATACTGAGGAACAGGCGTACGGAGACTATAAGGAGTGGCTCGATGCACTGGGTGGTCTCGTTACCAACGACAGTATCCTCCAATCGTGGCGCAACGACCCTGCCGGCGATAACTACCATTATTATCGTGGCTCGGACTATGACGCTGAGGAGAAGAGTATTCTGGATCGCTATAAACTCATCAACAATCCGCAAGGCAACTCACCTGACACCGATGAACGCACGGAGAGTTATGACACGAGTTACAAGACGGGGCCTGATGTGGAGGATATCAACCAGGACTTCACCCTCAACGAATATGAACGCTACTATCAGTATAAAGTACGTATTAGTCCGGAGATTCTGGATGCCTACCGCAACGGGGTCGCACCTGCCGACTGCTACATCACCGATATGCGTACCAGTGGCGTGAAATTGCGCAATGGCGACACCACCAGTGTCAACTGGTTCCAGTTCCGCATCCCCCTGAGGGAATATGAGCGCAAGGAGGGTAGTATCAGCGACTTCACCAGCATCCGTTTCATGCGCATGTTCATGACCAACTTCCAGAAACCCATCGTGCTGCGCTTCGGGTCACTCGACCTGGTGCGTGGTGAGTGGCGTATCTACAAGCAGAGCCTCTCTACGGGAGCCGAGACGGGAACGATGGCAGTGAGTGCCGTGAACATTGAGGAGAACAACGACAAGACCCCTGTGAACTACGTGCTACCTCCGGGCATCAGCCGTGTGACGGATCCCTCGCAGCCTCAGTTGGTGGAGAACAATGAGCAGGCCCTCAATATCGTGGTCAGGAACCTGAGTCACGGTGAGGTGAAGGCGGTTTATAAGAACACCTCGCTCGACTTGCGCCAGTACAAACGGTTGCAGATGTTCACCCACGCCAACCACCTCGTGCCAGATGCAACGGATCTCCAAGACAACCAGTTGGCAGTGTTCATCCGTCTGGGCAGTGACTACAAGAGCAACTATTACGAATACGAGATACCCCTGAGGCTGACCCCTGACCGCAGCGACTACAACAAATACTCCACAGCAGACCGTCGTCAGGTGTGGCCGGAGGATAATATGCTTGACATCAACCTCGACGTCTTTACGAAGTTGAAGAAGGAACGTAACAAGGCCAAGTCGCTCGGTACATCATCCTATAACCAATTGTTCAGCGACTATGACGAGAACCGTCCTGGCAACAAGGTGAGTGTGATGGGTAACCCCTCACTCGGTGAGGTGAAGGCGATGGTAATCGATGTGCGTAACATCTCCGGAGAGACGAAGTCGGGTGAGGTGTGGGTCAACGAACTCCGTCTGTTGGAGACCAACAGTGATGGCGGATGGGCAGCATCAGGTGCGATGAACGTGCAACTCTCCGACTTCGGAACGGTGAATGTCACGGGCCGGTATATGGGTGATGGCTTCGGAGGACTGGAAGAGAGTGTGGCGCGCCGTAGAACCGACACAGAGAAGCAGTATTCCTTGACGACCTCCTTGGAACTCGGTAAGTTCTTCCCCGAGAAGGCAAAGGTGTCGGCACCGCTCTATTATTCCGTGACGAAAGATGAGAAACGTCCCCGCTACAACCCGCTCGATACGGATATGAAACTCGATGAAGCACTCGATGCAGTGGTAGATCAGCACGAACGGGACAGCATCGAGTCGATGGCAGTGACGAAGACGACCAATACGAACTTCTCCCTCTCGAATGTGCGCTGGGGATTGAAGACCAAACGCCATCCGATGCCCTACGATCCAGGCAACTTCTCCTTCTCATACAGTCACTCGCACCGCTATACCTCGGGCGAGACCACCATCTATGAAAAGGAGGATCAGTGGCGGGGCTCCCTCAATTATTCCTACTCGCCTGTCTATAAGACATGGGAACCGTTCAGCAAACTGAAAGGCAAGTCGAAGTGGCTGAACTTCCCCAAGGCCATCGGACTGAACTATCTGCCGCAGAGCATCTCGTTTAATTCCGATATCTCACGTGTCTATTCTGAATTGCAGGAACGCGACCTGGAGAGTCTGGAAAACCAGAAGTTGCCACTGACCTTCAACTCGCAGTTCCTCTGGAACCGTGATTTCTCCCTGCGCTGGGATTTCACGAAGAACCTGCACTTCAATTTCCAGAGTGCCACACATGCAGAGATCGAGGAGCCCTATACTCCTGTGAACAAGGATCTCTATCCCGATCGTTATACCGCCTGGAAGGACTCGGTACTCCAAAGCATCCGTAACCTCGGTACGCCCCTCGACTACCAGCAACAGGCAACGGCTTCGTATCAGTTGCCACTGAATAAGATGCCGATCTTCGACTGGCTCAATAGCGACATATCCTATACCTCGAACTATTCCTGGGTCCGTGGTACAAAACTGGAAGATGGTACCTCATTAGGTAATACTGTCAGCAGTCGTCGCAATGTGAATATCAACGGCTCCTTCAACATGGAGACACTCTACAACCATTTCCCCTTCTTGCAAAAGGTCAATGAGCGCTTCAGGAAGGCCATCCCCAAGAATCAGCCAAAGCCGAAAACGCCTAAGACCACTAATAATAACAAGGACTCAAAGAATCCTAAGGAATCTGACACGCCGCCTATGGATAAGGCTGCTTCTGACTCCATCGCTGCCGCTCAGAAGTCCGCTGCCGTAGCCAAGAGAACCTACCAGCGCGAGATTACCCTCAAACCCGATACGACGGTAACTGTGGCGCATAATAAGAAGTCAAAGCGTCTCATCGTCACTGCCCGTACCAAGGACGGCAAGCCTTATCCCGTCAGTTACAAGGTTATCGACGAGAACAAGATTCTTATTAAGTCAAAGGATACGGTGAGTATCAAACTCTCTGTCGTGGCGAAGACACCTACCGAGAAACTGTGGTGGTATAAGCCTGCCCAGAGTGCGGCCCGACTACTGATGATGCTGCGTAGTATCAACTTCTCCTATCGCAGCCAGTATGCGATGATGCTGCCGGGCTTCCTGCCTAATATCGGTGATGTCTTCGGACAGCGTTCGTCGGGTGGACTCTCGCCAGGTCTCGACTTCGCCTTCTGCACTATTGGTGACAGTTATCTCAACAAGGCTTATGACAACGGTTGGTTGCTCTCTAACGAAAATGTCGCCACACCTGCCACTATCAACAGTAGCAGCGACTTGCAGGTACGAGCCGTTCTCGAACCGCTACGAGACTTGAAGGTTGACCTCAATGCCTCGCGCACTGATACCCGTGCCAAGAGTGTCCAGTATATGTATGCGGGTATGCCGACCACCAAGAGCGGTACCTTCAATATGACCACCATCTCGCTGAAGGGTGTGTTGGAGGGAATAGGCGATGCGAACAACGGCTATCGTTCGAAGACATTCGAGAAGTTCTGTGCCCTGTTGCCGGAGTATCGTCAGCGGGTGGCCTCGCAGTATCCGGAGGCTGGCACATCATTTGGCGGCGCCACTGTGGGTGAGATTAATCCTTACAGTGCCGATGTGATGATTCCGGCCTTCCTTTCGGCCTACACATCCAGTGGTGGTGGGTCGCTTGACATCTTCCCGTCGTTGATGAAGATGCTGCCCAACTGGACCATCCGCTATGCCGGACTGGCGAAACTCACGTGGTTCAGTAACCATTTCAAGTCGTTTAACATCAACCACTCCTATAAGTCGGTATTCAGCATCGGTTCGTACGCCTCTTATAGTTCCTGGCAGGAGTATATGGGTGGACTCGGCTTCACCACCGACCAGATGACGGGTATGTTGCAACCCTCGTCGATATATAATGTCTCTACGGTGAGTATCAATGAGTCGTTCTCGCCACTGATTGGTGTCGATGCTACCTTCCAGAACGACCTGACTGCAAAGTTGGAGTATCGTACCACCCGTGTGCTGAACCTCTCGATGACGAGTGTGCAGATCAATGAGCAGCGTTCGAATGATATCGTCTTGGGTCTGGCCTATAAGTTGAAAGACTTCAATCTCTTCGGCTCTGCCGGTAGCCGGAAGGTGAAGAAGGCGCAGAACAGGAAGGGAGGAACCAACAATTCGAATGAGTCTGGCAATAGTTCTGTAAGTAGTTCTGGCCGTTCTCGTGGCGTGAACCACGACCTGAACCTACGCTGCGATGTGTCTTTCCGTCAGCAGGCTGCTATTACCCGCGATATTGCCACCCAAACTTCTGCAGCCTCTTCTGGCAACTCTGCCCTGAAGATCTCCATTATGGCCGACTACACTCTGAGTCGTCTGATGACGCTCTCGGCCTACTATGACCGGCAGACGAACACACCGCTCCTTTCTTCTTCCAGTTATCCCACCACCACACAGGACTTCGGTATCTCTATGAAGTTCTCCCTGACCAGATAAGTCGTGTTCTCCCACATTGGCAAAAGTCGACCTAGAAAGCAGAGAGAGCCATTCTGATCCTTATGACGTCATAGCAGGGACAAGCCTTTCTTAATCTCATTCTGACACAATTGGATGTCGCATTTTGCGATATCAAATCGATTTAATATCACAAATTGTGATCTTAAAATTACCAATTCGCCTTTTGTGCCCTTTGCCTGAACTGAGTGCCGCGAACGCCCCGTACCCTATAACCTACAGCTATAATCATCTCCAATGAGTAGAATACCACATTGTAGTTCTTGCCATCCTTGGCATAAAGTGTTACAGAAGCACGTCCGTCAGCTGTGCGATAGATGATTATATTCTTTAGGTCGTCCATATTGTTTGCAAAGGTATAAAAAAACTCTGTACTGCCATAATATGTAGTCTATTATTATGGGTACAAAGATAGCACTTTTATTTTAATAATGTGCAGGAAAGAGTGGATTTTTAATTTTGTACATTGACGTTACCTACTTATCCACTTAGGACAAGAAGATTGCATTTATGGGCAAAGGCTCCATCTGCAAAAGATAAAGAGGATGCATTCGATTGTGAACGCATCCTCTTTTCTATTGTAACAAACCCAGTATTTGGGAAATGCTTGTTTATGCTTCTGTCTCTTCTTTCTCCACAGCCTTGAAACTGTCGAGATCCTCAACCTTGAACATCCGGATGTAGGCCGACTTGCCGCAAACATCCTCCTCCGTCATGCGAACATAGACGTTGGCACTCTTCTCGAAGAGTTCTGGTGCCTTCGTGGCATCACGCAGGATGAGGAGCGACATAACCAACTCGGCTGTCATATCGTAGAGACGACGGGCGAGGAAGTCCTGTGCATCCTGATTCTCTAAAGCCTTCACGTTGGCGAGAGCCTCCTCATAGACGGGAATCAGTTTCTCTACACGAGCCTTCAGGTTCTTCAGACTATCACTTACCTCGAGACCTGCCAGCATATCCTTGATGTTGTTGAGCATGGTGCCATTGGTGATGTAGCGGATGGCTGCCACCACCTGCAACTGAGTGGTACCCTCATAGATAGAGAAGATACGTGCGTCGCGGAACAGACGCTGGCTCTTGTACTCCATGATGAAGCCTGAACCACCGTGAATCGAGATGGCATCGTAGGCATTCTGGTTGGCATATTCAGAGTTCATACCCTTGGCAAGTGGGGTGAAGGCATCAGCCAGGCGCTGGTACTTCTTCAGTTCCTGCTTCTCCTCGGGTTCCAACTTGCGGTCTCTTTCAATATCCTCTAAGCATTTGTAGATGTCCACATAGCAGGCTGTCTCGTAGAGCAAGGCACGACCAGCATCGAGTTTGGCCTTCATGCGAGAAAGCATATCATAGACAGCGGGGAAGTTGATGATTGCCTCACCAAACTGCTGACGCTCCTTGGCGTAAGCCAGACCCTCGTTGTAAGCCTCCTGCTCTACACCTACACTCTGTGCTGCGATACCCAGACGGGCACCGTTCATCAGAGCCATCACGTACTTGATCAGACCCAGACGAGTGCTTCCGCAGAGTTCTGCCTTAGCGTTCTTATAGGTGAGCTCACAGGTAGGTGATCCGTGGATACCTAATTTGTGTTCGATGTGACGTACATCGACACCGCCCTGGCGCTTGTCGTAGATGAACATCGACAGACCACGTCCGTCCTTGGTGCCTTCCTCAGAGCGGGCCAGCACGAGGTGGATATCGCTGTCACCATTGGTGATGAAACGCTTCACACCATTCAGACGCCAACAGTTCTCCTTCTCGTCGAAGGT
>JAFWTK010000118.1 GCA_017518935.1 Prevotella sp. | reverse complement strand
GCCACATTCTCAGAATAGACCAATAAGGTGTAGAGTTTTCTTTCTTCCTTTTTCATACCTTAAATCTCCAACATCATTTTATCCACATCCATACCCGGAGGCGTCATTGGCAACACATTGTCCTCCTCAAGGATTGCACATTCGAGGATAAACGGCCCATCGGTAGCCAGCATCCTCTTGATGGCACCAGCCAAATCCTTACGGTCGGTAACGGCCTGATAAGGAATGCCATAGCCCTGTGCGATATAAGAGTAATCTGGATTCATCATCTTGGTAAACGACTTGCGACGCAACCAGAACATATCCTGCCACTGGCGCACATTGCCCAAGTAATGGTTGTTCATCACAATCATCTTGACAGGCGCCTTCTGCTCCATAATCGTGCCGAGTTCCTCGATACACATCTGGAAACCACCGTCGCCCATGAAGCAACAGACGTTGCGCTCGGGAGCCGCGAAGGTGGCACCGATGGCAGCAGGCATACCATAGCCCATCGTTCCAAGACCGCCACTGGTACAGATGCTGCGCTTATGATGATATTTGAAGTATCGGGTGGCAAAGAGTTGGTTCTGACCCACATCCGTCACGAGGATGGCATCATCGGGAGCCTGTTCTGCCACGGCATTGACCACCTCACCCATCAGCAGCGGACCTTCCTTGGGATGGATGGCGGGCTCGATGACCTTCGTTCGTTCCTTCTCGTCAAGGGGCTTGAACGAATCGCGCCAGGCCTGATGGTTATTCTTATTCAACAGAGCCGTGATGGCAGGCAACGACTCCTTACAATCAGCCACCACAGCCACATCGGTCTTCACATTCTTATCAATCTCACTGCGGTCAATGTCAAGATGGATAACCTTCGCCTGCTTGGCATAGGTCTTCAGATTACCCGTCACCCTGTCACTGAAACGCATACCGATGGCGATGAGCACGTCGCACTCCTGTTCTTTCAGATTCACGGCATAGTTACCGTGCATTCCAAGCATGCCCACATTGAGCGGATGATTCGACGGCAAGGCGGAAAGCCCCAGCATCGTGCGTCCGGCAGGGATATCGGCCTTTTCAAGGAAGGCCCTCAGTTCGCTCTGGGCATTACCCAGTTCCACGCCCTGTCCTACAAGTGCCAAAGGCTTCTTGGCATTGTTGATCAGTTCGGCAGCCTGACGTACTGCCTCCTTTTCGAGTTTGGGATAAGGCACGTAAGAACGGATGAAGTCAACTTTCTGTGGATTATAATCTATCTCCTCAACTTGGGCGTTCTTAGCAAAGTCGAGCACCACTGGGCCTGGACGCCCTGTCCGTGCGATATAAAAGGCACGACTCACGGCCCACGCCACATCCTCAGCATGGCGAATCTGATAACTCCATTTGGATATTGGCTGCGATACGCCCACGAGGTCTACTTCCTGAAAGGCATCCGTACCCAAGGCAGTGATTGGCACCTGACCTGCGATGACGACTATCGGCGTGGAATCCAACATGGCATCAGCAATACCCGTCAGGGTGTTTGTCACACCAGGGCCACTGGTCACCAAGGCCACTCCCACCCTGCCAGACACTCTGGCATAGCCTTCTGCAGCATGGGTGGCACCCTGTTCGTGACGCACCAGGATATGGTCGAAACATTTCTTCTCGCCTCGCGTATAATCGAAGAGTGCATCGTAGACTGGCATAATAGAGCCACCAGGATAACCAAAAATGGTGGTTACCCCCTCTGCCTGCAAGGCACGCATCAGCGCCTTCGAGCCTGTTATTCTATCCTTCATAATTAGAAATTTGTAATTAGGAATTAGTAATTATGATTACTCTGCTATAATTCTTATACCGCCTTTGTCGGCTGACGAGACACTCTGGGCATAGGCCCTCAAGGCCTTGCTAACCACGCGGTTGCGCCTCAATGGCTGTTGTGGACGGGCTGCCAGTTCTTCATCAGAGAGTCTCACACTGATACTGCGCGAGGGAATATCAATCACGATGATGTCGCCATCCTTGATCTTTCCGATGTTGCCGCCATTGGCAGCCTCGGGAGAGATATGCCCGATGGAGAGACCTGATGTACCACCAGAGAAACGACCGTCTGTAATCAGAGCGCATGCCTTGCCCAGGTGCATACTCTTGATATAAGATGTAGGATAGAGCATCTCCTGCATACCTGGCCCGCCCTTGGGTCCCTCGTGGGTAATCACCACACAGTCACCACTCTTCACCTTGCCGCCAAGAATCCCCTCACAGGCATCTTCCTGAGAGTCGAACACGACGGCCGGGCCCTCGAAATGCCACAGGGACTCATCGACGCCAGCGGTCTTGACCACACAGCCATCCTGGGCGATATTGCCGAATAGCACGGCCAAGCCACCATCCTTGGTATAGGCATGTTCAAGGTCACGGATACAACCGTTGGCACGATCGGTATCGAGTGATGGCCAACGTTCTGACTGTGAACCCATCTTCGTAGAGAAGCGATTGCCCGGGGCACTGTAGTAAATATCGGAGAATCCAGAATCACCAGAATGACCGGTGATATCATATTTTTTCATTGCCTCAGCCAGCGTCATTCCATCCACACGGATGGCAGAGCCATCAACAAGGCCTCCCTTATTCAGTTCATTGAGTATACCAAGGATACCACCGGCACGACCACACTCCTGCACACTGTACTTCTGCGTGTTGGGAGCCAGTTTGCAGAGACAAGGCACCTTGCGGCTCAAGGCATCGATGTCCTTCATCGTGAAGTCGGCGCCAGCCTCCTGAGCCACAGCCAACAGATGGAGCACCGTGTTCGTACTGCCACCCATCGCAATATCCAGCGACATCGCATTCATAAAGGCCTTACGAGTGGCAATGTTACGAGGCAAGACACTCTCATCGCCATCCTCGTAATAAGCAAAAGCATTTTTCACCACCTGGCGGGCAGCAGCCTTGAACAACTCTACCCTATTGGTATGTGTAGCCAGGATTGTTCCATTGCCAGGCAAAGAAAGTCCGATAGCCTCCGTCAGCGAGTTCATCGAGTTGGCAGTGAACATACCAGAGCAACTGCCGCATCCCGGACAGGCACAGGCCTCTATCTCTTTCATCTCCTCGTCTGTTACCGAAGGATCAGCCCCTTTGACCATCGCCGTAATCAGGTCGGCATTCTCGCCATGCCATCTGCCTGCCTCCATCGGACCACCTGAACAGAACACCGTAGGAATATTCAGACGCATAGAAGCCATCAGCATACCTGGTGTCACCTTGTCACAGTTCGAGATACAGATCATCGCATCAGCCTTATGGGCATTCACCATATATTCCACAGAGTCGGCAATGATATCACGGCTCGGAAGACTATACAGCATACCATCGTGCCCCATCGCAATACCGTCGTCGATGGCGATGGTATTGAACTCAGCGGCAAAACAGCCCATCTTCTCAATCTCAGCCTTAACAATCTGACCAATCTCATGCAGATGCGTATGTCCAGGCACAAACTGGGTGAACGAGTTGACGACAGCGATGATCGGCTTGCCGAACTGTTCCTGTTTCATACCTGTGGCCACCCAGAGAGCCCGGGCACCAGCCATTCTCCTTCCTTCCGTGCAAACGGAACTCCTCAGTTGATATTTCATAATTTGTGAGTTTATTTAGTGTGCAAAGTTACACTAAAATCCCCTAATTCCCAACATTTTAATCTTTTTTTTGAAGAAAAGATTTGGATTATTGAGATGAAAGTATTATTTTTGCAAACGAAAAATGATAATAACAAACAAAACTAAATCATAATTGTATGAATATCGGACGGAGTATCAGGGAAGTGATGAAGAAAAAAGGGATGAGTGTGACCCAATTGTCAAAGGAAATCCCTTGTGAAAGAACGAATGTCTATAATATCTTTAGCAGGAAAGATATCAGCACAAAACTACTTTGGAAAATCTCACAGGTCTTGGAGCACAATTTCTTTGAAGAGTTCTCCAAAGAATACGCCAAGAAATCCCAGAAATAACAAAAGGAAAACGGCCTGAGAGTTTGCTCAGGCCGTTTTCCTTATTAATTGTATTCAAATTACTCCTTAGTTGTATCAGTGAATGTAGCCACACGATTGAAGTCGATCTCATCGAAGAGTTCGTCAGTGGCACCCATCCCCTGCGTTGTCAAACGACTAGCAGAAATGCCATAGCGACTGACAAGTGCTTTCTTAACAGATTCTGCACGAGCCTCTGACAGTTTCTGGTTCAATTCTGGATTACCCTCTGGAGAAGCATAGCCCTTAATCAGAATCTGCGACTCAGGATGATTCTTCATATACTTCGCAATCATCGCCACACTGGCCATCTGGGCAGCATCCACACTGCTCTTTCCCTGACCGAAAATTACGGTAGGCTGAAGCACGTTGTTATTGACCTTTACAACCTTCGTGACCTTGTTAACAACCGTCGGCTTCACATTCCTTGCAATCTCCAAGGAATCCTCAAGCGTACCGATCATCCGAATGTCTTGGGCAATACGCTTGTCCTTTGCCACCAACTCTGCCTTCAACTCATTGACGAACGTATTCAGGTCATCAATCTCGGTTTGGTCGCGCAGACGAGCAGCCTTGAAGTTGTGCGTACCATTGCTATTACCAAACTTATAGTTGATACCTACAAACAATTGGATTGCCGCTGTGTTGAGATCAAAGTTGCAACGATGATTGTAAGTCAGATCATAACTGATGGCAGGTTCTACATAGAATTGCCATGCACGGGCTTTATCCACATTCAGGAGGAAGTCAAATCCAAACTTTGACACCAAGGCGTTCATCCTATGATCCACAGGATCAAATACATGATTCCATCCCAGACCACCAAGGGCAACCACCTCAAAAAGGCGAGGCTGTCCAGGATAGCCACCAAACCAGTTGCTTAAATTCAATGTACCAAGGAGATTCAGATTAAAGCCCTTCAGCCTCTTTGCAAGACTGAAACCATAACCTCTGTCACGAAGGAACAGATCACCTTCCAAGGCCCAACCTGCGACTGGCGTCCAATAACGTCCGACACGAAGACCGACAGACGGATTCAAATTACCTCCAAAATTATGATTGTGGGTAATTTTAGAACTAACACCACCTTTGATTCCCAGATACCAGTTGTCAGTGGTTTTACTATCTTCAAGTGCTTGCTGCGCATAAGCAGACTGTAATGACAATAGCGTCACCATCAAGATGAAAAGAGTCTTTTTCATAAAAGTATCATTCTTTATTTGATTTCTTCAATAATCTTAGCACCTTCCTTCAAGGCTTCCATATTCAGGGGGATGAGATCGTGATGGCGCTCAGGGAGGGTCTTTTTCAACGCTTTCTCCACACCTTTGTCACTCACCACGGGAGCCACCTTCAAGAGCCCGCCGAGTACAATCATATTAAACACCTTACCGTTCTTCATCTCAGCAGCCTTGTCCATCGCGTTGATCTCATAGATGGTGATGTCCTTGCGGGTTGGCTTGTTGATGATACCAAAACCGTCGTAGATCAGGATACCACCGGGCTTGATCTTCGGTTCAAACTTCTCCAACGAAGGCTGGTTCAGCACTACGGCAATGTCGTATTTACTGAGGATAGGCGAAGAGATGCGCTCGTCGCTGACGATTACCGTCACATTGGCTGTACCACCACGCTGTTCAGGACCATAGGCTGGCATCCATGTCACCTCCTTTTCCTCCATCAGTCCACTATAAGCCAGGATCTTACCCATAGAGAGCACGCCCTGACCTCCGAAACCACTGATAATTATTTCTTTCTTCATTTGTCTGTCGTATCTTTTAAATCTCCTTTGGGATAGAAGGGGAACATATTCTCCTTCATCCATTCATTCGCCTTGGCAGGTGTCAGTTTCCAACCGCTATTACAGGTAGAGACGAATTCTACGAGCGAAGAGCCCTTGCCGGCCATCGAAGCCTCGAAAGCCTTGCGCAGTGCCTTCTTTGCTTTCAGGATAGAGGCCACACTCTCCACACTCTGACGAGTGACGTAGCAAGTACCTTCCAGACCAGCAGCGATATCAGCCATCTTCAGAGGATAGCCATGCAACTGGGGATCACGGCCATAAGGACAGGTAGAGGTCTTCTGACCAATCAACGTTGTAGGAGCCATCTGACCACCCGTCATACCATAGATGGCATTGTTGACGAAGATAATCACGATATTCTCACCACGGTTCAGGGCGTGGATGGTCTCACAGGTACCGATACAGGCGAGGTCGCCGTCACCCTGATAGGTAAATACGAGACGGTCAGGCCAGCAACGCTTGATACCAGTAGCCAGTGCGGGTGCACGACCGTGGGCAGCCTCCTGCCAGTCGATATCTATATAATTATACGCGAAGACAGCACAGCCTACGGGCGATACACCTACGGCCTTGTCTTCCATACCCATCTCTTCGATGACTTCAGCAATGAGTTTATGTACTACGCCGTGCGAGCAACCCGGACAGTAGTGCATATTGTTGTCGTTCATCAGCGTCGGCTTCTTGCAGACGATGTTCTCTGGTTGAACTATTTGATTTC
>JAFWTK010000015.1 GCA_017518935.1 Prevotella sp. | reverse complement strand
TACAACGACAAGGGTGCTGTGGCTGCACAGTCTATGGACTTTGGTGGTCAGGCTATGGAGATGCCTTACACCGACTACAAGTATGATGCTAAGGGCAACTGGATCAGCCGCAAGATGTCAATGATGGGTCAGGAGATGGAGCAGACCCGCACCATCGAGTACTACGAGTAATCCCATCTCAGGTATAACACAAAAAAGCGTGGTGAGAAAATTCACCACGCTTTTTTTGGCTATGTCCACTATTCTTCGTACCTTTGCACCTATGAAACGTGGACTGGTATTAGAAGGCGGTGCAATGAGGGGGCTGTTTACGGCAGGGATCCTCGATGTGATGATGGAGGCAGGCATTGAGCCTGACGGTCTCATCGGCGTGTCTGCAGGGGCGGCCTTTGGGTGTAACTACAAGTCGAGACAGCCAGGACGCGCCCTCAGATATAATAAGAGGTTCGCACGCGACAAACGCTACTGCAGTTGGCAGTCGTGGTGGAAGACGGGCGACCTCTATAATGCTGAGTTCGGCTACCACATCATCCCCACCCAGTACGACATCTTCGACGACAAGGCCTTTGAGGAGAATCCGATGGAGTTCTATGCCGTCTGCACAGATGTGGAGACGGGGGAGGCCGTCTACAAGAAACTGGAAAAAAGCACGCCCCTCACCTACGACTGGATCCGTGCCTCTGCCTCGATGCCACTGGCCTCGAAGGTGGTGGAGTTGGAAGGCATGAAAGTGCTCGACGGGGGCGTGGCCGACTCCATTCCTTTGCAATACTTTGAGAGCATCGGCTACGACAGGAATGTTGTCATCCTGACCCAGCCCGACGGTTTCGTGAAAGAGCACAATAAGTTGATGCCGCTCATGCGCATTGCCCTCAGGAAATACCCCAAGATGATTGAGGCGATGGACAAGCGACACATCATGTATAATAAGGAACTGGTGTATGTCTATGAGGCAGAGATGGCTGAACGTGCCCTCGTCATCCGTCCGGAAAAGCCTCTGCCCATCGGACATATATCCCACGACCCCGACGAGATGCAGCGGGTGTATGATATCGGACGTGCCATGGGCGAACGATACATTGACCGCATCCTCGCCTTCTATGGTAATCATAATTGCTAATTACTAATTACTCATTACTCATTAAATGCGAATAGACATCATCACCGTATTGCCCGAGATGCTGGAAGGCTTCGTACACGAGTCCATCCTGGCAAGGGCCGAGAAGAAAGGACTGGCAGAGATCCGTCTGCACAACCTGCGTGACTACACCCTCGACAAATGGCGACGGGTAGATGACTATCCATACGGTGGCTCAGCAGGTATGGTGATGCAGTGCGAACCCATCGACCGCTGTATCACTGCCCTGAAAGCAGAACGCGACTACGACGAGGTGATCTTTACCTCGCCCGACGGCGAACGCTTCGACCAGCATATTGCCAACGAACTCTCGTTGAAGGGGAATCTGATTATCCTCGCAGGCCACTATAAAGGGATTGACCAGCGCATTCGCGACCATCTCATCACCCGTGAAATCTCCATCGGTGACTTCGTGCTGACAGGTGGCGAACTGGTGGCGGCAATGATAGCAGACGCTGTGGTGAGAGTGGTGCCTGGGGTGATTGGCGACGAGCAGAGTGCGCTGTCAGACTGTTTTCAGGACGACATCCTCGCTGCCCCCATCTACACCCGTCCTGCCGACTACAAAGGATGGAAGGTGCCTGAGATCCTGCTGAGTGGCAACGAAGCCAAGATTCGTGAATGGGAACTGGAACAGGCGATGGAACGCACCAAACGCCTCCGTCCTGATTTACTAAAATAAAAGCAGCGCCGACTGGCGCTGCTTTTTATTTGTTGGCAAAGCGTTCTGCCTGTTGGCGAATCAACTCCGTATCGTTGAAGTAATCAATCTGCATGGCCTTGCGGACCTCATCCATCGTCTGGGCGCCAACCTCTCGTGCCTGCTCTGTACCTTTCTTTAATATATTGTAAATCTCAGGGATGTCCTTCTCGAACTCAGCACGACGCTGGCGCATCGGATCCAAGAACTTATTCATCACCTGATTCAAGAACTTCTTGCACTTCATATCGCCCAAGCCGCCACGACGGTAGTGATCCTTCAACTCGTCGAGGTTCTGATAGTCAGGCCAGAACTCAGCAAAATCGGCATCACACGAGAAAGCATCAAGATAAGTGAATACGGCGTTGCCCTCCACGTGACCAGGATCATTCAGATTGATATGCTCAGGATCGGTGTACATGGAGCGTACCTTCTGCCAGACATCATCAGCAGAGTCAGAAAGATAGATGCAGTTGCCTAACGACTTCGACATCTTTTCCTTGCCATCGGTACCTGGCAGGCGACGGGCCGTCAGATTCTCAGGCAACAGGATGTTCGGTTCCACGAGAACTTCAGCATACACCTGATTGAAACGGCGCACCAGTTCACGGGTTACTTCCAGCATCGGTTCCTGATCCTCACCAGCAGGCACGGTGGTAGCCTTGAAGAGTGTAATGTCAGCGGCCTGCGACACAGGGTAGCAGAAGAATCCGAGGGGGATGCTCTCGCCCTCGAAACCACGCATCTTGACTTCTGTCTTCACCGTCGGATTGCGCTGTACACGACTCACTGAAACGAGGTTCATCAGATAAGTAGTGAGTTCGGCCAGTTCAGGAATCTGACTCTGGATGAAGAGCACACATTTTTCCGGGTCGAGACCTGCAGCGAGGTAGTCAAGAGCCACCTCTATGATATTCTGACGAATCTTTTCGGGATTGTCGGCATTATCGGTCAGGGCCTGCACATCGGCCATAAACACGAACATACGGTCATAGTCGCCCTGGTTCTGCAATTCGACACGACGGCGCAACGAACCGACATAGTGTCCTAAGTGGAGTTTTCCGGTGGGGCGGTCACC
>JAFWTK010000014.1 GCA_017518935.1 Prevotella sp. | reverse complement strand
GTTGGTATATCTCCAGCAGGTGTAGAATTCTCATTTAAAAAACCAAATACTGAAATATTATTTCCTTCATTATAATATGCTCGCATATCCAACTCTGCTTCTACTCCTAATTCACGCAATATATCAATTCCTTCCTCAGTGATACTATGTTTACCATTCAACTCTGTACCACGAAATATTTTACCATACTTAATTCTTTTATTATCCGTTGTCTTCCAACCACCTATATCACGAACATTATTAACATTTCCTGGAACCATTATCATACGTACTTGTCCCTCTGTTTGAATTTTTCCTTGCTGTATCAAGGTTTCATTATGAAAGATTTTATAAAGATAAGTACGAGACGGTATCAGATTATATAGTTTTATATTACCATTATTAACTGGTACTTTAAATCTAAGACTATCTTTCAATTTTTCCTCGTTGTAACATACTATAAGAACACTATCAATATAAGTATTATTAATAGTCATAGCCACATAATTGGGCCTATCTTTCCTGTAACTTCCATCATTTCTATAATCATCTATGACACTGGCATCATTAGGTTCATAAATGACTTCTTCCAAATAACGGTGCACAGCATCATTTTCTAAATTTGCACAGTAATTTACTTCCTCTATTATTTGACTATAAGAAGAATAATATCCTAAACAAAAAAACAATATAAAAAATAGAGATTTATTTATCATTTATTTTCGTTTCTTCTGCCATTTAACTCAATTCCAACATTCTTTCGATAGGTTTCACTGCTTTCCTGGCTATCTTTGGATCTACTTCAACAGAAGGCCAGCCATATTTGAGGGCATTGTATATCTTTAGAAGAGTATTCATCTTCATATACTGACATTCATTACAACTGCATTCCAGGCCGCTCTCGCTGATTTCAGGTGGTACAGGAATAAATTCCTTATCTGGACATGTCCGTTGCATCTCATGCAAAATACCAGCCTCTGTAGCCACGATAAATTGCTTTTGATCACTCTGCTGGGCATAGTTCAACATGGTAGCCGTACTACCCTTAACATCTGCCAAAGCCAATACAGGTCCTTTACACTCCAAATGAGCCATCACTATAGCATCAGGATATTGCTTTTTTAATTCAATAATCTTTGAGACAGAGAAACGCTCATGCACATGACAACCACCATTCCAAAGCAACATATCCCGGCCTGTCACTTCATTGATATAATTACCAAGATTATAGTCAGGTCCAAAAATCAATTTAGCATCCTTAGGCAACTGATCTACAACTTTCTTGGCATTACCAGAAGTCACTACCACATCCGTAAGTGCCTTTACGGCAGCAGTGGTATTCACATACGATATAACCTGGTAACCAGGATGTTCTTTCTTGTATTTCTTCAAATCCTCAGCCTTACATGAATCAGCCAAAGAACAGCCAGCATTCAAATCAGGACAAAGCACAATCTTATCTGGTGACAACAATTTGCAGGTCTCTGCCATAAAGTGAACACCACACATCACCATGATTTTTGCATCCGTCTCTGCAGCCTTACGGGCCAAAGCCAAAGAATCACCTACGAAATCTGCTATCTCCTGAATATCACCTATGGTATAATAGTGTGCCAGAATAATAGCATCCTTTTCTTTGCACATCTTTCTGATTTCTGCTTTCAGATCAATGTCATCTGATATAGGTTCATCAATAAATCCTTGTTTAATCCACTCCTTTTTCAACGCCATATTATTATTATCTTTTTATTCTTTTTATTTAAATAATAGAAATAAGTAGTATGATGTGAGGCGAATATGTTGGTAACTTTTCATTCATTTTCTTGCAAATTAAGTTATTCACTGTTAACTATTCACTTATCACTCCTATTGTGAATTCTTTCTTTCTGATAATGAATACCTAAGATAGTTTATCCACAATTTCCTATTTTGGTGCAAAATTAATAAGTTTATATTTTTTTTCAGCAAAAAACGGTAGAAATCTTTCGAAAAACAGCAGAATAAGTACGTGGATATCCTCAAATCAAAGCCATCGTTGTATAAAACTGGGGATAATTACTAAGTTTTCCACACACTTATTCACACGTTTTCCACAAAACATTTGGTAATCTCCCAACTTAATCGTACCTTTGTCGCAGAAATCTATATATTAATATAATAATGTATGAAGAAAAGTCTTTTATTATTAGCCGTTTTGGCAATGACCGTGAGTGCTCAGGCACAGCATGAAGAGGGTGATGTAACTATTCAGCCCAGAGTAGGTGTAACGTTTTCCAACATAACGGGTGATAATCTTTTTATGGGTGATAAACCTAAGATGAAGGTAAATGTGACCTATGGTTTTGAGGTTGAATATAGTTTTACGGATAAATTTAGTATCGCTGGTGGTTTGTTATTTACAGATCAAGGTTATAAGTTTGATTATTACGAATTTGTAGATGGTAGAGATTTATATAGCTATCAAGTAACAGCAAAATTCAATAACTATTACGCAGCAGTACCTATCACCTTGAATTATTATCTGGTAGAGGGTCTTGCTATTAAAGCTGGTGTACAACCTGCTTTCCGGGTAAAGACAAAGTTAGAGGCAGATGGTACGAAGATGGATCTCGATGATGCCTTGGAATTTTTATTCCCAAACAAGGATGTCACTGTTAATAAGTTCGACCTTATGATTCCTGTAGGTCTTTCATACGAATATAAAAACATCGTTTTAGATGCCCGTTATAACTTCGGACTGATAAAAGTGTTTAAGGGCTTAGACGTCACATCTCGTAACTCGCTCATCACCTTGACACTTGGTTACAAGTTGTAAGCATTGAAAAAACTCCGTACCATAGAGATGCAACGACTGTCTGTTGATGAATTCAAGCAGGCAGAAAAACTCCCATTAATCGTGGTACTCGATGATGTGCGCTCGATGCACAATGTAGGGAGTGTATTCCGTACAGGTGATGCTTTCCGGATAGAGGCTGTTTATCTCTGTGGCATCACCTCAACACCTCCAAGTACTGAGATTCATAAGACAGCCTTAGGGGCTGAAGATAGTGTCAGTTGGAAATATTTTCCAACGGCTATAGAGGCCGTGCAGCAACTGAAGTCTGAGGGTTATGAGGTTTTTGCCGTTGAACAGGCTCATGGCTCCACAATGCTGCAAGACTTCCAACCAGTAAAAGAGAAAAAATACGCTGTCGTATTAGGTAACGAAGTAAAGGGTGTTCATCAGGAAGTCATCGATATCTGCGATGGGTGTCTTGAAATTCCACAATTTGGCACCAAACATTCCATGAATGTCTCAGTCACAGCCGGCATCATTATCTGGCACTTTAGTCCTCAGCGGAGCCAATAATGAATCGTAATCAAATTGTAATCGTCTTTTTTTGTCCGTCCTAGTTCGTTTTTGTATCTTTGCAGCGTAATAATATAACAAAGGTATGAAGATTGAATTGTTTTTCAGGCTGCTTGGCTCGCTAGCATTGCTTATTTACGGCATGAAGACGATGAGTGATGCCTTGCAGAAATTGGCAGGACCAAGTTTAAGGCACATATTGGCCCGAATGACGGGCAACCGATTGAGTGGAATGTTGACAGGTACGATGGTAACCTGTGCGGTGCAGTCATCATCAGCCACGACAGTTATGACTGTCTCATTTGTCTCAGCAGGACTACTCACGCTGGCACAGGCCATCTCTGTTATCATGGGTGCCAATATCGGCACTACACTCACAGCCTGGATTATGTCGTTAGGTTATAATCTTGACCTGACTGTCATTGTTTTCCCTGCTTTCCTTATTGGTATGGTGCTCATCTACAAGAAACGTCATCGTGTAGCAGGCGATCTCCTCTTCGGACTGGCATTTCTATTCTGGTCGCTGGTTATGTTGAGTAGCGTGGGGCGTGACATGGACTTGGCTCACAATGCCGCTGTGGTCAGTTTCTTTGCATCGTTTGATACTGGCAGTTATCTCACCATCCTTGCCTTTCTGGCTGCTGGCACTATCATTACCTGTGTGGTGCAGTCGTCAGCAGCGGTGATGGCCATTACCATTCTGCTTTGTTCAACAGGTGTACTGCCTATCTATATGGGCATCGCCCTGGTGATGGGCGAGAATATCGGAACAACGGCAACTGCTAATCTTGCGGCACTTGGTGCTGGTACTGAGGCACGACGGGCTGCATTGGCTCACTTGTTGTTCAATGTTTTCGGTGTCATCTGGGTGCTCGTCGTGTTCTATCCTTTTGTCGATATGGTGTGCAGCCTTGTCGGCTATAATCCCTCCATGGCAGGACAGCCAGAGCGGATACCTGTTGTACTGGCCATGTTCCACACCTGTTTTAATGTCCTTAACACAGCATTG
>JAFWTK010000117.1 GCA_017518935.1 Prevotella sp. | reverse complement strand
TTTCGGCAAGGTGGCATACGGTGTGGCATTCCTCGATATCTCGACGGGTGAATTTCTGACAGGCGAAGGCACACAGGACTATGTGGAGAAACTCTTAGGCAATTTCTCACCGAAAGAGGTGCTCTTTGAACGGGGCAAGAAACAGCAGTTCGAACAACGGTTTGGTAATAAGTTCTTTACCTTCGAACTCGACGACTGGGTATTTACTGATCAGACCTCACGCCAAAAACTGTTGAAGCATTTCCGGGTGAAGAACCTGAAGGGCTTTGGCGTGGAACACTTGCAGAACGGTATCATCGCCGCTGGGGCCATCCTGCAATACCTCGAACAGACACAGCACACGCAAATAGGCCATATCACCTCAATTTCCCGTATTGAGGAGGATAGGTACGTGCGTTTGGATAAGTTCACCATCCGCAGCCTTGAATTAATCCATCCGATGCAGGACGACGGTAAGTCGCTGTTGGATGTCATCGACAAGACGGTGAGTCCGATGGGAGGCCGTCTGTTGCGTCGTTGGCTGGTGTTTCCGTTGAAGGATGAGAAACCCATCAACGAACGCCTTGACATCGTGGAATACTACTACCGTGAACCAGAGTTCCGGCAGTGCATCGATGATCAGATTCATCGCATTGGCGATTTGGAACGTATCATCTCGAAGGTCGCTGTGGGGCGCGTATCGCCTCGTGAAGTGGTGCAGTTGAAGACAGCTCTGCAAGCCATCCAACCCATCAAGACGGCTTGTCTCTATGCCAAGAATGAAGCACTTCAGCGTGTCGGCGAACAGTTGAATCTCTGCGAGTCGTTGCGCGACAGGATAGAGAAGGAAATTCAGAATGATCCGCCACAGTTGGTAGCAAAGGGTGGAGTGATTCGCAATGGTGTGAATGCCGAACTCGACGAACTCCGTAGCATTGCCTATAGCGGCAAGGACTATCTCTTAAAGATTCAGGAGCGTGAGGCTCAGGAAACTGGTATCTCTTCGCTGAAAATCGGTTATAACAATGTCTTCGGCTACTACCTCGAAGTGCGTAACACCTATAAGGAATTGGTGCCGCAGGAGTGGGTGCGCAAGCAGACGTTGGCTCAGGCAGAGCGTTATATCACGCAGGAACTGAAGGAGTACGAAGAGAAGATCCTTGGTGCCGAGGATAAGATTCTGAGCCTTGAGGCCAAACTCTTCAACGACCTGATATTGGGTATGCAGGAGTTTATCCCGCAGATTCAGATCAATGCTAATATCGTGGCTCGCCTCGACTGTCTGCTGAGTTTTGCGAAGTCTGCTGAAGAGAACAAATACGTGCGGCCTGTGATTGACGCAACGGAGGTGATTGACATCAAACAGGGTCGCCACCCTGTCATTGAACAGGAACTGCCACTTGGTGAACGCTATGTGCCGAATGATATCCTGCTCGACAATGAGCGTCAGCAGATCATCATTATTACGGGTCCGAATATGGCGGGTAAATCCGCCCTGTTGCGTCAGACGGCCCTGATAGTACTACTCGCCCAGATAGGTTGCTTTGTGCCAGCAGAGGCTGCGAGAATCGGTCTGGTGGATAAGATCTTTACTCGTGTGGGAGCCTCGGATAACATCTCCCTTGGTGAATCCACGTTTATGGTGGAGATGACGGAGGCCTCTAATATATTAAATAATGTGTCGTCAAGATCGCTGGTTTTGTTTGACGAATTAGGTCGAGGCACTAGTACTTATGACGGCATTTCCATCGCCTGGGCGATTGTGGAATATCTGCATGAGAATGCCAAAGGCCATCCTCGTACACTCTTTGCCACGCATTATCACGAACTTAACGAGATGGAGAAGAACTTCTCCCGCATCAAGAACTACAACGTCAGTGTGAAGGAGGTCGATGGCAAGGTGATTTTCCTGCGCAAACTCGAAAAGGGCGGTTCTGAGCACTCCTTTGGTATCCATGTGGCAGAGATTGCAGGTATGCCTCGCTCGATTGTGAAGCGCGCCAATGTGATTTTAAAGCAGTTGGAGGCCGAGAATGCATCTGTCGGCTCTGTTGGCAAACCCACTGCCGAGATCGCTGCCTCCCGTGAAGGTATGCAACTCTCTTTCTTCCAACTCGACGATCCCGTGCTCTGCCAAGTGCGCGATGAAATCCTGGGTCTCGATGTCAACAACCTCACCCCCCTTGAAGCCCTCAACAAACTCAACGACATCAAAAAGATCGTCAGCGGCAAATAGACCATCTATTCAACCACTCATAAGTTTCTTGCCACAAGGTCAAGAAAGCATGGGGCTCGGGTCTATGACTATCAGGTAGATAGCCTGTTGTCAGGCAAATGTCAGACAAATGTCAGGTATTATTTTTGGTGACTAATCATTCTCTTCATAACTTTGCAATCAAAAAAAAGCAAGTATGAAGAGATTTTTTATCTGGGCGATGCTTATGGCATCCCTCGCCACTTCGGCACAGAAGGAAGTAGAATTACAAGAGGTGACCGTTCAGGGTTCTAAAGTAGTGCAACGAGTGGACGGGCAGACCATCTATCCCACTCGCCAACAATTAGAAAGTTCCACGAACGGCTACTCACTATTGTCGAAACTGACTCTGCCCCATCTGCGTGTTGACCCCGTGATGCATACCATTACGGCGCTCTCCAATATCGGCAGCGTGCAGGTGCGTATCAACGACATCGTTGCCTCGAAAGAGGACTTGCTCGCGCTCGACATGAAAGCGGTGAAGCATATTGATTATATAGACAATCCAGGAGTCAGATATGGTGAGGGCATCGCCTATGTTGTCAACATCATCGTTAAGAAGCCTGTCAGCGGTTACGATATTGGGGCAGACCTCACGAATACACTCACAGCCGTGAACGGTGATGAGACCGTCTTTGGAAAATTCAACTATGGAAAGAGCGAGATAGGAGTGAACTACTCACTAGGCTACCAAAACTTCAAGGGGACGGAATATGAAGAACAGGCGGCATACGAACTGGAGTCGGGGCAGCCATACGAGGTGCTCCGCAAACAACTGGACGGACAGAATAAAAACCTGAGCCATAACATACAGTTGGCTTATAGCCTCAGTGATTCAAACTACGTGTTTCAGTCGAAACTCTCAGCCCATCGAGACATTCAGCCCGATAGGTTGTGGACCAAGTTTGAAAACTATGAAGACCATTCCTCGTCCCGTACCTCATCGCCTGTGCTCGACCTCTATTTCCATAAAGACTTCAAGCGTCATCAGTCGCTGACAGCCAATGTCGTGGGAACGTATATCCATACCGACAGCCATTCAGAGCATAACGAAGGAAGTAACTATGCCTATAACGTGACGGGCAAAACGTATTCGCTATGGACAGAGGCCATCTATGAAAACCGTCTGAAGCCCTTCACACTCTCTTTGGGTACTCAGTATGGGCAGAAATACATTAATAATGTGTATTCGGGCGATGCCGAGGCAGACAATTCTATGCGTTCATCCATGCTATATTTCTTCGGGCAACTGAAAGGTCGTCATGGCAAACTCGGCTATATGGGAGGATTAGGCGTGAGCACACGTTATTATCGGCAAGACCAATGG
>JAFWTK010000116.1 GCA_017518935.1 Prevotella sp. | reverse complement strand
CGTTCTATACCACTCAATGGAATCAGTTGAATCAGACACCACCTCTCAATGATAAAGATACCCAGCGGATTCAGGCGCTTGATATGCAAACAATTCTAAATTGGGAGCGTGACATTCTAAAAAAAGATTAAAACAATAGAGCCATATCCGCGGATTATATGAATGATGTTTATTAATTCGTATCTTTGCGGCGTGTTTTTCATGGTATTAGATTATTAAGGTTAAATAGAAAATCGGATGTCGTGAGACATCCAATTTTCTGAACCAGCCGAAAATTATCAGTAGGCTTGGTTTCGGAAAGGGAGCTTGAGAAAGTTTCCTTTTCTTTTTTGCAATTAATAACTTCTTGCGATGATGACCCTTGCCTTTGAAGGTTTTCCGCTTACCATATCGATTCCAGGCGTCTGTTCCACGCCGAAAGGTACGCAACGGATAGTGGCCTGTGTTTCCTCCTTAATCTGTGCCTCAGTCTCGGCAGTGCCGTCCCAATGGCAGAGGAAGAATCCGCCGTCCTTCACACGTTCCTTGAACTCCTCATAGTTATCGCATTCGTAGATATGGGCATCACGGTAGTTCTTGGCCTTTTGGAAGATATTCTTTTGGATATCCTCTAACAATTGCTCCACATATGCCACGATGTCTTCGATGGGTCGTGTCTCTTTTTCTAATGTATCACGACGCATCACCTCAATGGTACCATTCTCCAAATCACGGGCACCCAGCACCAGACGTACGGGCACGCCCTTCAACTCATAGTCGGCGAACTTAAAGCCAGGACGTTTGTTGTCTGCATCATCGAACTTCACGGTAATCCCCTTTGAACGCAATGCATCAATAATCGGTGTTACCTCCTTGTTTACCAATTCCATCTGCTCGGGTTTAGTAGCGATGGGAATGATGACCACTTGCAATGGTGCCAGTTTGGGAGGCAGTACCAGACCGTTGTCGTCTGAATGGGTCATAATCAATGCACCGATAAGTCGGGTAGAGACACCCCATGAGGTAGCCCATACATATTCAGGCTTATTGTCTTTGTTCAGATAGGTCACCTCAAAAGCCTTGGCAAAGTTCTGTCCAAGGAAGTGAGAGGTACCTGACTGCAAAGCCTTGCCATCCTGCATCATAGCCTCAATGGTATAAGTATCGAGGGCTCCGGCGAAACGCTCGGTCTCACTCTTCACGCCTTGAACAACAGGAACAGCCATCCATTCCTCGGCAAATTTGGCATAGACCTTCAACATTTTCTGTGCTTCCTCTTCAGCCTCTTCACGAGTGGCGTGAGCGGTGTGTCCCTCCTGCCATAGGAACTCTGAGGTACGCAGGAACGGACGGGTACGCATCTCCCAACGCATCACGTTACACCACTGGTTACACATCAGGGGCAGGTCGCGCCAAGAGTGAATCCAGTTCTTATAGGTGTTCCAGATGATTGTCTCTGAGGTAGGGCGTACGATGAGTTCTTCTTCCAGTTTGGCGGTAGGATCAACTTCCACACCACTTTTATCTTCTTTGGCACGTAGGCGATAATGCGTGACAACAGCACATTCCTTTGCGAATCCTTCTACATGCTCAGCCTCGCGGCTCAGGAATGATTTGGGAATCAGAAGGGGGAAATAGGCGTTTTGTGCACCTGTTTCCTTGAACATCTTATCCAATTGCTGCTGCATCTTTTCCCAGATGGCATAGCCATAGGGTTTGATGACCATACATCCACGTACAGCACTTTGCTCGGCCAGATCTGCCTTTACTACGAGATCGTTGAACCACTGGCTGTAATTATCAGCCCTTTTCGTCAATTCTTTTAGTTCTTTTGCCATGTTTTTTACCTCTAAATTTCATTTTGCGTGCAAAATTACATAAAAAATATGAATTATGCGTTATGTATTATGAATAAATTCGTATCTTTGCACCATATAAATCATTAATTCATGGTGTTTAACATTAAAAAAAGGAGAAATTATGAAAAGTTTAAAGACTATTGCCATTGCTCTTTGCGCCGCAATCACTATGGCAGGATGTACAATGAGTAACACGGCAAAAGGTACTGCCATCGGTGCTGGTGGTGGTGCTGCTTTAGGTGCAATTATTGGTCACATTGCAGGTAACACGGCTGTTGGTGCCGCTATTGGTGGCGCTGTTGGTGCTGGTGCTGGTGCTATTATCGGTCACAAGATGGACAAGGCCAAGAAAGAGGCTGAAGCCGTGAAGAATGCCCAGGTTGAGAGTATCAAGGATGCCAATGGTTTAGATGCTGTGAAGGTGACATTCGACTCTGGTATTCTTTTCACTACAGGTAGTTCTACACTGAGTTCAACTGCTAAGAATTCACTCTCACAATTTGCTGGTGTCTTGAAGAGCAATTCCGACTGCGATGTTGCCGTTCAGGGCTATACAGACAATGCCGGATGGAAGAATTCCACTGCTGAGCAGAGTGCCCAGAAGAACCTCGACCTTTCACAGAAGCGTGCAGAGTCTGTAACCAGTTATCTTCTGTCACTTGGCGTTCCTTCTTCACAGATCCGCAGTACCACAGGATTTGGCGAGTCTAATCCTGTCGCCGACAACTCAACTGCAGCCGGTAAGGCCCAGAACCGCCGCGTGGAGGTTTATATGTATGCTTCCAAGGCTATGATTCAGGAGGCTGAACAGCAGGCTAAGTAAATTCTTAAAATACATAATTAGTAATGGGTAATTAGCGAACAGCGATATTACTCATTACTATTTTTTTCCTCTATGAAAACCTTACGAAAAATTATCCGTTGGTTCCTGGCCATTTTCTTTGCATCCACAATTCTTTTTGTGGTGGCCTACCGATTTATTCCCGTCTGGTTCACACCGCTGATGTTTATCCGATGTACACAACAGTTAAGTGAAGGGAAAGAGTTGAAACTCTCTCATCATTGGGTGTCTATGGACTATATTAGTCCGTCTATGCCAGTAGCGGTCATTGCCAGCGAAGATGCCAATTTCCTAAAACATCATGGCTTTGACTATAAGGCTATCGAATATGCAGCCAGACGGAATATAGAACATCCGGAGAAACAGAAATTAGGAGCATCGACCATCTCTCAACAGACTGCAAAGAATGTCTTCCTATGGCCAGGACGTTCCTGGGTTCGTAAGGGCTTCGAGGTGTATTTTACAACACTTATTGAACTCTTGTGGTCTAAGCAGCGTATCATGGAAGTCTATCTAAATAGTATCGAGATGGGCGATGGCATCTATGGCGTGGATGCCGTTGCAGAAGAACACTTTCATATTGATGCAAAGAACTTGAGTCGTGAACAATGTGCGCTTATTGCAGCGACCTTACCAAACCCACGAAAGTTTTCAAGCAAGTATCCATCTGACTATATGTTAAAACGCCAGTCTCGTATTTTAAAGGAGATGAAATTTGTACCGGCATTTCCTAAGTAGGGGATTCTATTTTGCTTCTTTTATTTATCATAATGCCGATTCCGGTAATAAGTAACATCTTGTAATTCCTACCAGATATCACGATCCTCCAAAACTTTGAATTTTGCGCGTTTTTGTCTGAGTGTTTCCAAATTCAATGAAAATGAAACGGCCTGCGGCATGTCAGGTATACATTGTACGAGCGTTTTTCCTATAGGACTCAGAATACAACTGCAACCACGGTAATGCGAATAATCGTCATCGCCAACACGATTAACCGCTATCAGGTATGTCATATTTTCAATCGCACGGGCACGTGTCAAGATATGAAAGGCATTCTGGCGCGATTCCGGCCAGTTGGCCACACAGACAATCAAGTCGTATTGAAGGTCATACGAATAACGGCTCCATATAGGGAAGCGAAGATCATAGCATGTTAAGAGGAGAATGCGGAAACCTTCATATTCTACAATCGTGTGAGTCTCACCTGCCTTGTAGTAATGGTTCTCACCGCCATAGGTAAACAAATGGTGTTTATCATAATATTGCACGGTCCCATTCTTCCCATTCACGAAATACTGACGATTACGATAATATCCGTTTACTGTACGGATGGTGAGACTGCCGCAGATGGCACAATGCAGCTTTTGGGCCATATATTTCATCCAGGCCAGTGAGATACTGCTATTTTCGTCTTCGGCCAGTCCTTGCGGCTCAGTAGCAAAGCCTGTGCTCCACATTTCCGGCAGGACATATAGATCGCTCCCCAGATGAGATAAAAGCAGAGACTCTGCCTGTTTGATGTTCTCCTCGGGATGACCCCATTGAATGTCTGTCTGTAAAATTGTTATAATCATTAAAACTATTTCAAGTAAAAATCTTTTGTCAAATGATAATACCAGTCGCTTCTCTGTCTCGGACGGATTTCAAGCGTCTCGATTGTAGAAACGACAAGGGTGACTGGCTGTTTCCGGAACTCCATCAGACAACGTTTCGGTGTTTTCTTTGGTGTGGTCTTAATGCTACATTCTTTTGACAAAATAAGACCTGCGAGAGCGGCTTCCGTCAATAACCGTGGACGATAGTCCATTGGTACGACAACCGAAAATAGCCCCTCGTCTTTTAGGAGTCTTTTGACCGACTGCATGAGTGTCTTATAGGTAAGCGAACCAGAATGTCGAGCCAGGGTACGGGAGGAGTTTGGACAAGTCAGCGAATCGACAAAAAACGGTGGGTTACAAACGATTGCATCAAATGGCTCTACTGAAAGATCGGTAATATCGGCCTGTACAATTCGTATCCGACTGGCGAATGGAGAGTCGGCAGCATTGGCAGTTGCCTGTGATACGGCTTCACCGTCAATGTCAACGCCAATAACCTCTGCCTCAGGATAACGTTGTGCCATCATCAGTGTAATCAGTCCTGTGCCTGTGCCAATATCAAGAATACGATATGCATCCGCTGGCACCGATGCCCATGCACCGAGTAATGTCCCGTCTGTACCGACTTTCATGGCACAGCATTCTTGGTGAATCGTGAACTGTTTGAACTCAAATTCTCCTTTTGCCATTTTCAGGGACAAAGGTAGTACAAATTGAATGAAATACCAAATTTTAAGAAAAAGAATTCTCTGTTCTCAATTATATTTCGTACCTTTGCAGCCAAATTTGACAATTAAGACAACGAAGAAAGAAGAAAAATAAACGAGATGAGTAATCAGAATAAAAACTCTGCATTTCAGATGATCGCAGATGTTAGCGGAGAATTTCAGGATTTAATCAATGTAGAAACGCCCCCCACGGTCCCCATATTGGCAGTACGAAATCTTGTACTCTTTCCAGGTGTCCTCTCCCCTATCCTCATCGGACGTGATTCCAGCAAGAATCTGATCCAGAAGGCTGAGAAGAAAGGACTTGTTATCGGTGTGGTGTGTCAATTAGATCCAGAGACAGAGATTCCCATGAAAGAGGATCTCTATGAATATGGCGTCTATGCCAAGGTCATGAAACTGCTGACGCTGCCCAATGGTAATGTGACGGCCATTGTCCAGGCAATGGGTCGTATGCGCCTGCGTGACATTGTGGCCTCCACACCTTATTTGGAAGGAATTGCGGAACCTGTGCCGGAGATAGAACCCGAGAAGCGTGACCGTGAGTTCAAGACTGCGATGGAAGACCTGCGCAATATGGTGGAAGACTATATCAATGTCAGCGACGACCTGCCCGACGAGGCCTCCTTTGCCGTGAAGAACATCAGCAACCATGTCATGGCCCTGAATTTCGTCTGTTCGAATATGCCCTTCAATGTCAAGGAGAAGATTATGCTCTTAGAGACTGAGACTGTCAAGGAACGTCTCTTCAAGGTGATGAAGATCATCAACCGTGAGATTAACCTCCAACATCTGAAGGCCGATATACGTAACAAGACCCGCGAAGATATCGACGAACAGCAGCGCAACTATTTTCTCCAACAGCAGATTAAAAACATGCAGGCTGAGATCGGCAATGGCGAGGGATCGCCTGAGAAACGGGAACTCATGCAGAAGGCGAAGACTAAGAAATGGACAGAAGAAGTAGCCAGGACTTTCCAGAAAGAGGTTGACAAACTTGACAACCTGAATCCGCAGAGCCCGGACTTCAATGTGCAGATCAACTATCTCCAGACGATGGTGAACCTGCCGTGGGGCGAATACACTACCGACGATCTGGACTTGAAACGTGCACAGAAGATACTCGACCACGACCACTATGGCATGGAAAAGGTAAAGGAACGCATCCTTGAATATATGGCCGTTCTGTCTTTGCGTGGAGATCTGAAGTCGCCTATCCTTTGCTTATATGGCCCTCCGGGCGTTGGAAAGACATCTTTGGGAAAGAGTATTGCAGAGGCTATGAAGCGCAAGTATGTCCGTATGTCGTTGGGCGGTCTTCATGATGAAGCAGAAATACGCGGGCATCGTCGTACATATGTCGGTGCCATGCCCGGACGTGTCATCAAGAGCATCCAGAGGGCAGGCTCCAGTAACCCGGTGTTTATCCTCGATGAAATCGACAAAGTGACACAAAACACACACAATGGTGATCCGGCTTCTGCACTGCTGGAGGTGCTTGACCCCGAACAGAACAATGCCTTCCACGATAATTACCTCGATGTGGACTACGACCTCTCCAAGGTACTGTTCATTGCTACAGCCAATAACCTCAGTACGATTCCACGTCCCCTACTCGATCGTATGGAGATTATCGAGGTAAGTGGCTATATTACAGAAGAAAAGATAGAAATTGCAAAGCGTCACTTGATACCTCGCGAGTTGAAGAATACCGGTCTGGACAGGCCAGCCTTGAAGCCTTCTTTCAACAAGGCTTCTGTGGAGAAGATCATCGAACAGTACACCCGTGAGAGTGGTGTCCGTCAACTGGAG
Source organism: Prevotella sp. (assembly GCA_017518935.1). Lineage (GTDB taxonomy): Bacteria > Bacteroidota > Bacteroidia > Bacteroidales > Bacteroidaceae > Prevotella. The sequence goes on along the minus strand of JAFWTK010000116.1, from coordinate 18,065 downwards.
AAACAAATCAATAAGGCCCTTCGTAAAATTGCCTACAATATGCAATTGGACGGCGACGACACCAAGAAGAAGATCACGCCTCAGGAGTTGGAGGACCTTTTGGGGAAACCGCCATTCTATCGGGACATCTATCAGGGTAATGACTATGCCGGTGTTGTCACGGGTCTTGCCTGGACCAGTGTAGGCGGAGAGATCCTTTTCATTGAAACATCGCTCTCGAAAGGCAAAGGATCCAAACTCACCCTGACGGGTAACCTCGGTGATGTGATGAAAGAATCGGCCATCTTGGCGCTCGAATATGTGAAGGCCCATGCTGATACGTTGAACATCGACTATCGGATTTTTGACTATTGGAATATCCATATCCACGTACCCGAGGGTGCCACCCCCAAGGACGGTCCTTCGGCTGGTATTACCATTGCCACGAGTATTGCCTCTGCACTCACTCAGCGCAAGGTGCGCAAGAATACGGCTATGACGGGCGAGATCACTCTGCGCGGCAAGGTCTTGCCTGTGGGCGGTATCAAGGAAAAGATTCTGGCCGCCAAACGGGCTGGTATCACGGATATCGTGATGTGCCGTGAAAACGAGAAGGATATCAACGAGATTCCTGAGGTCTATCTGAAAGGCGTGACATTCCATTATGTGGAAAATGTTCAGGATGTCTGGGCCTTTGCACTGACCGATGAGATCGTCAAAAACCCGTTATCATTGGATATTCCTCAGGAAGACGAGAAAGAGAAGAAATGACTTTTGAAGTACAGCATACAGACCCTGCCAGTAATGCCCGTGCCGGACTGATTATGACCGATCACGGACCGATAGAAACACCCATTTTTATGCCGGTTGGTACGGTGGGTAGTGTCAAGGCTGTTCATTTCTCCGAACTGAGGGAACAGGTGAAGGCACAGATCATCCTTGGCAATACCTATCACCTCTACTTGCGACCAGGTTTGGAGATCTTGAGAAAGGCTGGTGGGCTGCATCAGTTCAATACATGGGAAAGGCCGATCCTAACTGATTCTGGCGGCTTTCAGGTCTTTTCATTGACGGGCATTCGCAAACTTAGTGAAGAGGGGTGTGAATTCCGCAGTCATATCGATGGCTCGAAACATTTCTTCACCCCGGAGAACGTGATTGATACACAGCGCACCATCGGAGCTGATATCATAATGGCCTTTGACGAGTGCCCTCCCGGCCAGAGTGACTATCAATATGCCTCTAAGAGTCTGAAACTTACACAGCATTGGCTCGACCGATGTGTCAAGCGTTTCAATGAGACGGAACCTCTCTATGGCTATCGACAGACGCTCTTCCCCATTGTACAGGGATGTACCTATAAGGATCTCCGTCAAGATGCTGCCAAGCATGTTGTCGACACCCTTGGCAAACTCAACGATGGCGGTGGTGCCTCCATTGGCGGTCTGGCCGTTGGCGAACCCACTGAGGTAATGTATGAGATGATTGAGGTGGTCAATGAGATCCTGCCCAAAGACCGTCCCCGCTATTTGATGGGGGTCGGTACGCCACAGAATATCCTCGAATCCATCGAACGTGGGGTGGATATGTTCGACTGTGTGATGCCTACCCGTAATGGGCGTAATGCCATGCTCTTTACCTATCAGGGTACGATGAACATGCGCAACAAGAAATGGGAGGATGACTTCTCACCGATTGATCCTGAGGGTTGCGAGATCGACCGTATCCATTCCAAGGCCTATTTGCATCATCTTTTCAAGGCACAGGAATTGTTGGCCATGCAGATAGCCAGTATCCATAATCTGGCCTTCTACCTCCGTCTGGTGATGGATGCCCGTCTGCATATCTGCCAGGGTGACTTTGTACAGTGGAAGCGCAGTGTCATAGAACAATTAGGACAAAGGGTATGATGCATCGAGAGAGGGACTTCAGTAAACTGCGCGACCATTACAAGCGTTATCGCCGTCAACGTGCCATCAGTCGGAAGTGGGCGGTTTTCTCCCGTTTCATCAAGAAAAGGCTGGGTTGGCTGGGTTACTTGCGCTATCTCAATCCTTTCCGTTACCTCAAACGACTCGATAGATATATAATTGCCAAATTCATTGGCACCTATATCTATTCTATCGCGCTGATTATCTCCATCTCCATCGTCTTTGATGTCAATGAGAACCTCTCGAAGTTTGCCACTTACCATGCACCGGTCAAGGCCATCGTGTTCGACTACTACGCCAACTTCGTGCCGTACTTCTCTTGTCTGTTCTCACCGCTGTTTGTATTCATTGCCGTTATCTTCTTCACATCGAAGTTGGCCGGCAACAGCGAGATCATCGCTATGTTGGCTGCCGGCGTCAGTTTCAAGCGTCTGCTGCGCCCTTACCTCATCTCCGCTGCTATGATTGCTGTCGTCAACTACGGCCTGAGTGCCTATGTCATTCCCAAAGGCACCATTGTGAAACTCGATTTCGAATCGAAATACAAGAACAACAAGAAGACACTCTCCGCTGCTAATGTCCAGTTGATGGTAGGCCCGGGCGTTATTGCCTATATGCAGCAATATGATGATCGCACGAAAACAGGTTATGGTTTCTCGCTCGACAAGTTTGAGAACAAAAAACTCATCAGCCATATGACTGCCTCCACCATCCGCTACGACTCCATCAGTGAGTCGCGCAATCATTGGAAGGCCATGAATTATAAGATTCGTACGCTGAAAGGCCTTCGGGAAGAGATCAAGTCAGGTGCCCAACTCGACACCACCATCCTGATGGAACCGATGGATCTGGTCTTTTCAAGAGGCCAGCAAGAGACCCTCACCTCTCCCGAACTCCGTGCCTATATCAGTAAACAGATTGAAAGAGGCTCCGGCAACGTGGTGCAGTACGAAGTGGAATACTACAAGCGCATCGCCACCTCCTTCGCTTCCTTCATCCTTACCATTATCGGTGTATCGCTCTCCAGTCGGAAGCGCAAGGGCGGCATGGGTCTCTATCTCGGTATTGGACTGGCCCTCTCCTTCACTTATATCCTGTTGCAGACTGTCAGTGCCACGTTTGCCACTCAGGCCGACGCACCGCCGATGCTGGCCGTATGGATTCCCAATATCCTGTTCTTTATCATTGCATATTTCTGTTATCGACAAGCCCCGAATTAATGAAGTTTGAAGAAACATATCTGAACGACAATATCCTTGATGCGCTCTATGACATGCGCTTCGATGAAATGACCCCAATCCAGGAACGATGTATACCCGAAATTCTCGATGGATACGATGTTTTAGGTGTGGCACAGACCGGTACTGGCAAGACTGCTGCCTACCTGTTGCCCATCCTCTCCATGCTTGATGACGGCGACTATCCAAAGGATGCCATCAATTGCATCGTGATGTCACCCACCCGCGAACTCGCCCAGCAGATCGATCAGGCCATGCAGGGCTTCGGCTATTACCTCGACGATGTATCGTCCGTGGCTGTCTATGGTGGCAACGATGGCAACCGCTACGATCAGGAACTGCGTGGCATGCGCTTAGGTGCCGATGTGCTTATCGCAACCCCAGGGCGATTGCTGAGTCATCTGAAGGTAGGCAACCTCGATCTCTCCCGTTGTTCCTTCTTTGTGCTCGACGAGGCCGACCGTATGCTTGATATGGGCTTTATCGATGACATCATGAAGATTGTGCAGCAGTTGCCGAAGTCGTGCCAACGCGTGATGTTCTCCGCCACTATGCCGCCGAAGATCCGTGAACTGGCCGTCACGTTGCTCCATGATCCCGTAGAGATCAAGATAGCCGTTTCCAAGCCCGCCGAGAAGATCCGCCAGAGTGCCTATGTATGCTATGAGCCCCAGAAACTAAAGATTATCAAACACCTCTTCAAGGCTGGAGACCTCCAACGCGTCATCATTTTCTCCGGCAAGAAGGAGAAGGTCAAGGAGGTCACCCGTCAGTTGAAACAGATGCATATCAACTGCGACCAAATGCATAGTGACCTCAGTCAGCAAGAGCGTGACGAGGTGATGTACCGTTTCAAGGCCGGGATGACCGATGTCCTCGTGGCTACCGATATCGTGGCCCGCGGCATTGACATCGATGACATCCGCATCGTCATCAACTACGATGTACCTCACGATGCTGAAGACTATGTCCACCGCATCGGTCGTACGGCTCGTGCCGACCGTGACGGACAGGCTATCACCTTCATCAGCGACACTGATATTTACCGTTTTCAGCAGATAGAGCATTTCTTAGGCAAGGAAGTGGAAAAGATGCCCCTGCCCGAAGGCTTGGGCGAAGCCCCAGTCTATACCAAACGTGAGAAAAAACGTAACGACACCCGTCGTCATGGCCGTTGGCACAGTAAGGGCAATGGCAGCAAGAACAATCAAAAACGGAAGAACACTCACAAGAAGCATTCTTCCGATAAATCCGGGAAATAAGACCTTTACATCTGGCCTCCGCCGCCGAAGCCTCCGCCGCCGAAGCCACCGCCACCAGGCATGCCACCTCCTGGGAATCCGCCTCCGGGCATACCGCCGCCTCGTCCTCCGCGACTACCTCTGCCGAATCCTTCCGGTCCTCGGCGCTGGTTATTGTTATTGCCGCCGAACAAGTTCAGGCGGTAACTCACATGAATCATACCATACGATGTGATGGCATTCACCTCGCGGTCTGTCCAGCCGTTGGCATTCACCGTACGTGTGAAATTAGTCTGTTCATGCAGGATGTCATACCACTGCAGCATTACGGTCAGTTTCTTACCGCGCAAGAAACTATGCGACAATTGCGCATTCCATATCATTTCATTGGTGTTCAACGTTTCATCGCTATAACCTCGTTTACTATACACATGGAAGTCGGTAACCAGACTGGTGCCCCAAGGGAAGGTGATGTTCGTGTTGCCGCCGTATTGGAAGTTCCATGTACTCAGGTTGTTTGATGCCTGTAGTCTGTTCTCCGTACGGGCCCAGGTGGTACGTCCGTTGAGCGAGAAACTGAGCCATTTGTTACGATAACTGAGCGATACCGATGGGTTGACATTATAGGTGTGTGTCACATTGCGGTCAGGAATTGCAGTGCGGTTCAGGTTCACATAGCCCACACGGTGGTTGTAACTTCCGCTGATGGAGCCGCTGATGTCCCAGCGGTTCAGCGTGTCAAGCCCCATATTGAAGGTGACACTGGCATTCGTCGACCAGTTGCCGTTGATGTTCTCCGGTCTGCTGATGCGTCCGCCCGTCATCTCGTTATAGGTCACCACGTTGCCTATCGAGTTTTTGGTAATCTGGAAACTGCCATTCGTGCTGAAACTCCAGTGGCGCTGTGCTTTCGGTACCATGAATCCCAGGCTGTCTTCCACCAGTTTCGTCTGGCGCTGCTTCTGGAAGTTCACGCTTAGGTTACTCGTAAACGAGGGTTTCAGTCCCGGATTACCCATCGAGATATTCAGCGGGTTGGTGTCGTCGTAGATGTCAAGCAACTGTGTGATGCTTGGCTGTGAACTGTTTCCGCGATACTGTACCTGTAGATTGGTCTGCTGGTTGAAGCGGTAACGCAGGTTCAGTGTCGGCGAGACATTACTCACCGTCCTCACCGTATCGATAGGTATGCCAAGATACTGCTGGATGTAGTGTGATTTCTGCGGTTGTATCTGCACACCCAGATTCATATTGTATTTCTCCCTTACCACACGCAGTTGCAAGTCAATGTTATGGTTGTACTCCGTGCGCTCCGAATAGCGGCTCAGGTCGTCGGAGAGGTAACTCTCGTAGGGATTGTCGAGATAACCGAACAGTCGGTTGAAGTCGCGGTAGTCACGTAGCACGTCCAGAAAGGCTTCACTCGACAACTCAGGGAAGTCGTAGGTCGAGGGGTCGCTCTTTTGGTAACTGTAGTTATAGCGGTAGTTCACCTGCAGGAAAATTCCCTGCTGCCCCACTCTTCCGCCTCGGCCACCGCCGCCTCTGTTGCCACCTCTGTCCCCGCCGAAGTTACCGAATCCAAAACGGTTGGTCTGTGTAGTGTCTTCGGGCTGTGGTTTGGGCTTGAATATAAAGAGCGGCTCGGTATAACTGAATCCGATCTGATAGCCCCAGTTGTCTGATGGCGACAGGGTGTACCGGTTGGTCTGGTAGGTCGAGTCATTACCGAAACGGTCTGACTGTTGATACAGTATCACCCTCGACAGACTGGCGTTCTTGTTGCTGCCGTCACGGTAGTTAAACCGGCCATTGATAGTCATGTTGCGTCCGTTTCTGCCAAACCGGCGGTATAGTTGCACCTGTGAATTGATGTTCGTATTACTGCCGTAACTCATCGACTTGTTTTCGCGACCGTTCACGATTAGGTTCTGGTCGTCCATCTTCTGTCTACTCTCAAAACTCAGGGGGTCGGTGACGTACTCGAAAGGGTCTACGTTGAACGATGCATTGGTCGATTCACTGCGGCTATCGTTGGTCGAGAAACTCACATCCGGACGGAATGAGAGTGTGGTCAACGAGTCGATGGTCCATTGCAGGTTCATATTTCCCGTCCAACTATTGTTGCGCGAATAACTCTGGCTGATGCTGTTCGAGAAGGCACCGCCTCGAGTGTTCACGAAGTTCTCCGAACCTGTACGGTTCCAGTTGTCAGTATCACCGTGCGTCCATGTCACGCGTCCGCTCAACTTTAGGTTTTTGTCGTTCTCATAACTCACGTCAAGGGCGGAGGTCTTCGTCTCGCGCTGGCCTTGGTTGTTGCCTCGTCCTCGTCCTCCACGTCCTGAGAAGTTTCGGTCGTTTACGTTATTAGCATTGGCCATAAGGGTATAGCGCATGGCACCGAAGGGTTTCATGGCCGTCAGTCGCAGACCGTAGCGCTTGTCAGTACCGATACCCAGGTCGGGATTCATCTGCAGACCGTTTCGGGCGCTTCGCTTCGTCACGAACTCCAGCACGAAGTCGTCGTTGCCGTCGTCGATACCCGTCAGTCTCGACTGGTCGCTCTGCTCGTCGTAGGCCTTCACCTTATCAATTACATACGAAGGCAAGTTCTTCATCACAGCATCGTTGTTACCCGTCATGAAGTCACGTCCGTCCATCTTGAATTTCCGCACGGTCTTGCCGTTGATGGTGATGCCGCCGTCATCGTCAATCTTTGCGCCAGGCAGTGCCTCCACCAAGGCCTCAATCACGGAACCCTCTGGCACGCGAAACGCGTCCGCGTTATATACTAAAGTATCGTCTTTCACAACCATTTTTGGCACGTTGGCCGTCACCACTGCCTCCCCCAGTTGTATGGCATCGGCCTCCATCGTGATGTCGCCCAGTTGCAACTGCCGGCCTCTGACCTTGGTGATTTCTCTTTTTTGTTCCTTGTAGCCCAGAAATGTAAACTTCATCAGATATTGGCCCGGACTTACGCCGGTGATGGTAAAATGTCCCTCTTCGTCAGTAAACGAGCCCTTCACGAAGGTGGTATCCTGTTTGCCGTTCTGCTCACGTCCCAGTCGGTAAAGTTGCAGGGTGGCACGCACCATCGTCTCTTTGGTCTCATTGTCAATCACGCGTCCGGAGACGTTATCCTGTTGGGCATAACAAGTCATCACACTCAGGCAGAGTATGATGAGAAGTGAGTGTAGTCTGTGTGATAAGTCCATTAATCCTAATCTATAAGTATGGGGCAATTAATCTAAGTTTCTGTTTATTTGACCTCTTTTTGCCTTGAAAGTTTAATATTTGTCTATGACAAGTCTGCTATTATAACATTTTTTTTCATTCTCCGATTAAACCCTTTTCCTTTTTCGAGGTCTATAAAGCAGATGCAGATTTAAATTCACAATCAAGTATAACAATTAAACCAAAAAGAAAATGAAAAAGATTTTGATGACTTTGGCAGCAGCCTTTATTATGAGTGCTACAGCCTTCGCACAGGGTGGTTTCGGTGGTGGTCAGTTCGACCCTGAGCAGATGATTCAGATGCGTACCGACCGTACCGTCGAACAGTACAAACTGAATGCCGACCAGGCCAAGCAGTTGCTCGAACTCAACAAGAAGTACAACGATCGTCTGATGGGTGGCTTCGGTCGTATGGGCGGTGGCCGTCGTGGTGGCGGTATGGGCCAGGGCGGTCCTGGCGGTGGTGGTTTCGGTCAGGGCGGTCAGATGCCTGAACTCACCGAGGAGCAGCGCGCACAGATGGAAGAGGCTCGCAAGAAGCGCGAGGAGGCTCAGAAGGAGTACGATGCAGAGTTGGAGAAGATCATGACTCCTGAGCAGTTCAAGCAGTACCAAGAGGATCAGAAGAATCGTCGTCAGCGTGGCGGTGGTGGCTTCGGTGGCGGTCAGCGCGGTCCCCGTCCACAGAACATGTAATTCTTTCAACAAAATTCCCTACAATTAACCAATCAGCCGAGAGCATCCTGCTTTCGGCTGATTTTTCATGAAAAGCCGAATCACCAGTAAAACCCGGTGTCCTTTCAAGTTTGTCTTCTTGCCATTTTACTAGATTTACCTTTTTAAGTATGAATAGCATCAAAGGTTGTAATAAAAGTTGGAAATGTCGAATTTTATTTATAACTTTGCACCCAGAAAATATAAAGTGTAATTAATTCTGGAAAAAGAAATGAAAAAGAGTGTTATTTTACTAATGTCTATGATGATGTCCCTCTCTATAGGAGTAGTAACGACATCATGTAGTTTTGAGGACAATCCGAGTGGAGAGTCTGTTCAATTGCCTGCGGCCCGTATTACCGAAACCATCCGCAATGAAGAGAAGAAGGCTACGGTCTATAACATTGAGTATCCTTCAGCAGACCCCAACGGCAACCCTGTGACACTGTCGGGCAGTATCATCGTGGGTGACGAGGTGGATGCCAGCGACAAGAATGCTGCTGGTATTGTACTGTATAACCACTTCACGGTGTTCCATAAGGATGAGTGCCCATCTCATGGTGACTTGGCGGTGCCGATGATAGTTGTAGGCAGCAAGATGATAGCAGTGGCTCCAGACTATTACGGCTTTGGCGTCACGGAGAGCAAGAATCAGGCTTACTGCATATCACGTGCCAATGCTCAGGCCAGTGTTGATGCTCTGATTGCCGCCCGCGAGTTGCTGAAGGAAAAAGGCTACACGTGGGATGACTTTCTGTTCAATGTCGGCTATTCGCAGGGTGGACAGACCGCAATCGGTGTGTTGCGTCTTTTGGCTGAGAAGTATCCTGACATAAAGGTCACCCATACTATTGCTGGTGGTGGACCATATGATATAGGTGAAACATATCGCCAGTTGGTAAGCAAGGAAGAAAGCACAATGCCATCTACCGTCGTCAGTTCGGTATTGTCATACAATGAGTACTTCAACTTGGGTGTCAACTATGCTGATGTTTTCAAGGAGGATGTGCTCAACAGAATCCCTGAATACCTGCTCTCCAAGAACTACAAGCGTAGCGAACTGGAAGGGAAGTTGGCGTCAAATAAGTTCTCGGAAGTGTTTCTGGCAGACATGTTCAATTTTGAAAGTGCCCTGTCCAAGAGGTTTATGGAGGCATTTGAGAAGGACAACCTGTGTAAAGGCTGGACACCACGTAAGACCGAGCGTATCACATTGGTACACCACGAGAAAGACGGTTGCGTTCCTTACGCCAATGCTACGAAGATGGCAGACTACTTTGAGCAGCAAGGCTTAAAGGTTGATAGAGGAATAACAGATGACAGATATGTGGACGGTAAAGTTTTCCTTTGTAATACTACAGGTGGGGTCTCTACAAAAGTTGGTGAACACGAGAATGGCGCTTTTTTCTTTGCCATTGAGTTTATGAACACCACATGTCACTACCTCGGTCTCAAGGGTTGGTGGTACTATCCCTCAGCAAAGGATATTGAAGGCTTCTAAGAAACAAATGAAGACATAAAAAGATTCCTTATTTCAGCACTCGTCCTGCTCCACGGGGCGTGAGAGTTGTCAGACGAAGACAGACACTGGTGGCGTCCGTGACACGGAAAGGCTCTGCAATGCGGAGGCCAACGAGCCAGAGGATGGTGCCAGAGGCATCGGTGAGGACGAGTTGACGGCGCTTTTCAAGGATATTTAGTTTCTGGTCAGTGAGGAAATCGCTGACCAGTTTCTTTCCCTTCATGCCGAAGGGCTGGAAACGGTCGCCTTCCTGCGTGGTGCGGAGGGTGAGCGGGAAGCGCACCTGAGAGGCATCAAGGGTGGCGATAAGAGGATCATAACTGATGCCTGTCTCCTTATCGACCTGTTCCACGCGGATTTGAGCAGTTTCATCGAAGCGGTAAAGACCGGGCTCGGGAATAATGAGCGGTTTCATCGGTTCGCAGATGGGCTCGACAATGATGGACTGGCGATCGATGACCAATGTATGTGTGGGAGAAGTGAACACCCTACCCGACTCGCCTTCCAGGCTGGTAAGAATTCGCTCGACCTGAGTACGGTTGAAACCTAGAGGAGTCAACAACTCATAAAGTAGGCTGAGAGGCGATGGTGCTGAAGTTAATTGTGCAGAGTTAATCGTGTAGCGTGTAGCGTCAATGGCTTGCCATTGGGCGATTTCACGGGAGATTTCTGCATGATAGACTTTCTCTGATTCGGAGAGGTAATGGGCGCTACGTGCAATATTTCCCATGGAACCGGGATAAATGCGCTCGAAAAGGGGCAGGAGTTGGAGGCGGATCTTGTTGCGGAGCACATCGGGTTGGAGGTTAGTGGAGTCGGTGACATACGACTGGTCCTGATGGTGCAGGTAGTCCTCAATGTCCTGACGAGTGACACCCAACAAGGGGCGTACCACAGCCCCGTTCTTGGGATGAATACCCGTGAGGCCGTGAATGCCAGCCCCTCGCATCAGGTTCATCAACAGCGTCTCTACGGCATCATTACGGTGGTGGGCTATGCAGATGGTTTCTGCCCCGATATCCTGTCGTAATTGCTCGAAATATTGGTAGCGGAGTTGTCGTGCCGCCATTTCAATGCTTACTTGATGGGTAGATGCATATTCTTTTGTGTCAAAGTGGATTAAGTGTATGGGGATGTCTTGTTGCTGACAGAGGGATTTAACAAATGCTTCGTCACGGTTGGATTCCTCGCCACGCAGATGGAAATTGCAATGTACGGCCTCAATGCGATAGTCCAGTTGTTTCAGGACAAGCAACAAGGCCACGCTGTCAGCACCTCCGCTCAGTGCCACAAGATGGATACCTTCTGGGGAAAGCAGTCCATGCTTCGTGACGAAATCGGCAACTTTACTTCTCACTTTTCACTTCTCACTTTTCATTCCACGTAGAGTACAAGTCCCTTCAAATATTCACCCTCGGGATGATAGATGTTGATGGGATGGTCGGCCGGCTGGTGCAACTGGTGCAGGATGCGTACCTTGCGCCCTGCCTGGGCGGCAGCCGTAAAGACGGCATTACGGAAATGATCCTTCGTGACCACCTGTGAACAACTGAACGTGAAGAGGATACCACCCGGTTGGATTTTCTGGAAAGCCTTGTTGTTCAGGCGGGTATAACCCTTAAGGGCGTTGTGAAGTGCCCCACGATGCTTGGCAAAGGCAGGAGGATCAAGAATAATCAGATCATATTGGTTATCGGCCTGTTCCAGAAACTTAAAGGCATCCTCGCAATAAGCCTGATGTCGGGAGTCGCCTGGGAAATTCAACTGTACGTTGCGGTTGGTCAGTTCAATGGCCTTGGCGCTGCTGTCGACAGAATGGACCAACTTCGCTCCCCCCCGCATGGCATAGAACGAAAAGCCTCCTGTATAGCAGAACATATTGAGTACCCGCTTATCACGGGCATATTTCTCAAGCAAGGAACGGTTATCGCGCTGATCTACAAAGAAACCGGTCTTTTGTCCATGCAGCCAATCAACATAGAACATCAGTCCATTCTCAATTGCCGTGTTCTCCTGGGAACCGCCATAGAGGAATCCATTCTCCATGTGATCCATAAAGGGCAGTGTGGTCTCACTCTTATAATAAATATTCTCGATACGGGGCCCCATCACCTTCGCCAGTTGCTCGGCAATCTGTACACGACTCAGATGCATACCGATGCTATGGGCTTGCATGACTCCTGTTTTCCCATAGACATCGATGATGAGTCCTGGCAGCAAGTCGCCCTCGCCATGCACCAGACGGTAGGTGTTGTTCTGCGGATTGTCGGCCATACCGATGGCGATACGCATCCTGAGGGCAGACTCCAAACGGGAGAACCAGAACTGATCGTCGATGGCTACATCGTGGAAAGACAAGATGCGGACGGCGATGGAACCAGCCTGGTAGTGGCCTATGGCCAAAAAGGTACCGTCATTTCTCACGACCCGAACCACCTCACCTTCAGAAAGGTCGCCGTCAGCCTGTTGAATGGCCCCGGAAAACACCCAGGGGTGGAAGCGCAGGATACTATCTTCCTTTCCCCTTTTGAGTTGCAAGTTCTTCATATATCCTAAAGTCTTCTTCTATTTCGAGTTCCATCTCCATTGCATGCAGTTCATAGTTGCCGGTCTCTTTCAGGCGCATCAGTTCTTCATAGAGTTGGATGCAGGCCCAGGCATCAATGGCGGCATACTGTTTCTGTTTGTCCGTCAACACGTCACGCTCCCAGTTGGAGAGGCGTTCGGTCTTACTGATACGCTCGTTGAAGAGGTTGGCATATAGTTTTTGCAGACTCAGGTCCTCAATGCCAATTTCTTTCATGTGATCCTGAATGTCTATAAAATAGCCCGGTTCGAAGTTCTGCAACCGTTTCAGCGACATGATGTCGTCGTGCCACGATAGCCCGACCTTGGGAACGGTCTTGTCTTCCAGCAGCCGGATGATGGCTGGCGTCATGCCCGTATAGTTCAGGCGGAAAAGAAAACAGTTGTGGTGTGTGGCCACCTGCAGGAGCGAGCACTTGAACTGCTGCCGTTTGGTGAACGACGGTCTGGTCTCGGTGTCGACACCGAGAATAGGCATAGAAAGCAGATAGTCAACGGCTTTTTCCGTCTGTTCAGGGGTCACAATAACAAAGATATTCTTGTCGTATGTGACCTTCGGAAGTTCCGCCATCCATTCCTTCGCGAACCGATTATAGATGATCTTTTTCATTATCAAGGTGCAAAATTACAAAAAAATCGGTAAAAGATGATGAAATATGGGATTTTTCAGTTACTTTTGCACGAAAAATCTGAATTGTTATTTGATTATGGCTAAAAAGAAAAAAGAAAAGCGAACAAGTCAGGCCTCTGGATTTGCTGATGCACTGGGGGTGAAAAATATATTCTCAAATGAGATCTTATGGATATTCGTGGGCTTCATTATTATTGCCGTGGCCGTCTATATGTTGATAGCCTTTATCTCGTTTCTCTCGACGGGAGCGGCCGACCAGACGATGATAGAGTCTGCCCGCGAAGGGGAACTGATGAATCCAGAGGTGGTGTTTGCCAATACCTGCGGTAAACTGGGCGCCTACCTCTCCTATTATTTCATCAAGTGTTGCTTTGGACTGCCCTCGTTCCTGATACCGCTGTTCCTGATTCTGTTGGGCGTGCATCTGATCAAGGCCTACCGCGTGAACCTGCTGAAATGGTTCTTGTCGATGATGATCATCATGGTCTGGGCTTCCGTGACCTTTGCCAAGTTTCTCTCGCCCTTGTTTGTGGACGCCTGCTACAACCCTGGCGGCGACCACGGCATTTACATCTGTCAATGGATTGAGAATCTGGTGGGTGCACCCGGTCTGACCATCCTGCTGGCCCTGACGGCACTGGCCTTCCTCACTTGGATCAGTGCAGAGACGGTGTATATCCTGCGCAGGATCCTGAATCCCTCGAAACTGTTCGAGAAGATTCCGTTTAAGATTACGAACAACAATCCCGAGGAGAAGGTAGACTCTTACGAAAGCCAAATACATACGGAGGCTGACCCTGAGGTATTTGACGATCCCGCCACGCAAGTCGTGGAGTTCACAGAAAATGGCCCCATGGTGCATGATAAGGGCTTCGATGATACTGGGGAAAAAAGAGATAGCGGAATATCCGGTGGAGACGGATTATCAGGGAAAGACATTAACTTGGAGGTGGAAGTGGCCAAGGGCGACGAAGAGACGGCCGACGACAAGACACTTGTGGACGATAATTATAAGGACTTAGAACCCTATGACCCCAAGCGCGACCTGGAGAACTATAAGTACCCTACCCTCGACCTGTTGAAGAAATACGATAACGATGGTAAGCCTTATATCGATATGGCGGAGCAGAATGCCAACAAGAACCGTATCGTGGACGTGCTGCGTACCTTCGGTGTGGAGATTTCGAGCATCAAAGCCACAGTTGGTCCAACCATTACCCTCTATGAGATCACGCTGGCACCTGGTGTGCGTATTACCAAGATCCGTTCACTGGAAGACGATATCGCACTGAGTCTCTCGGCACTCGGCATCCGCATTATCGCGCCTATGCCAGGAAAGGGGACTGTAGGCATTGAGGTGCCTAATGCAAAACCGTCGATCGTGTCGATGGAATCGATTCTGAACTCGAAGAAGTTCCAGGAGAGTCAGATGGAATTGCCCTGTGCCGTAGGTAAGACAATCACCAATGAGGTGTTTATGTTCGACCTTGCCAAGGCGCCCCACCTGCTCGTGGCTGGTGCAACGGGTCAAGGTAAGTCTGTCGGACTGAATGCCATCGTCACCTCTTTATTATATAAGAAACATCCGGCAGAATTGAAGATTGTGCTTGTGGATCCGAAAAAGGTGGAGTTCTCCATCTACAACCCACTAATCAACCACTTCTTAGCCAAGGTGCCCGATGAGGATGCTGATCCCATCATCACCGATGTGACGAAGGTAGTGCGCACGCTGAATTCGCTCTGCAAGTTGATGGACACCCGCTACGACCTGTTGAAGGAAGTGGGTGCTAGAAATATCAAGGAGTACAACAAGAAATTCATAGATCGTAAGATCCCTCCACGTGGCGGCCACGACTACATGCCGTACATCGTGGTGATTATTGATGAGTTCGGTGACCTGATCATGACGGCTGGTAAGGAGATAGAACTGCCTATCGCCCGTATCGCCCAGTTGGCTCGTGCCGTGGGTATCCACATGGTCATTGCCACCCAGCGTCCTACCACGACTATCATCACGGGTAACATCAAGGCAAATTTCCCCGCTCGTATAGCTTTCAAGGTGTCGGCTGGTATCGACTCCAAGACGATTCTCGACCGAACGGGTGCTCAGCAGTTGATTGGACGAGGTGATATGCTCTTCCTGAACGGTGCAGAGCCCGTCCGTGTGCAGTGTGCCTTTGTCGATACGCCAGAGGTGGAGCGCATCAACGAGTTTATTGCCACCCAGCAGAGTTATGGTATGCCGTTTGAGTTGCCAGAGCCTGACATGCCTGAGACAGACATGGGCGACGGCGGCGGTAAGGATGTAGACATGCAGCATCTGGATCCGCTTTTCGAGGATGCCGCCCGTCTGATTGTCCGTGAACAGAGCGGTTCGACCTCCCTCATCCAACGTAAGTTCGCCATCGGCTACAACCGTGCTGGTCGACTGATGGACCAGTTGGAGAAGGCCGGTGTGGTGGGTGCCGCCATGGGCTCGAAGCCCCGTGAGGTGATGATTCAGGACGAGAATAGTTTGAACAACCTTTTAAATAATTTGAAATGAAAAAGTTCAGTACACTCATGCTAACCATACTGCTCTCAGTAGGTGTACATGCCGAGAGTGCCAAGAGCATTCTGGACAAGGCTGCCGCTACCGTGAGTAACCCCAATGGCGTACAGGCCAATTTTGAGATGCGTAGCAAACAGTTCGGTAATACAACAGGCAGCATCTCCATCAAAGGTAAGAAATTTCACGCCTCTACGCCGCAGGCTATCATCTGGTTCGACGGCAAGACGCAGTGGGCCTATATGAAGCAGAATGACGAGGTGAACGTCAGTAATCCGTCAGAGGAAGAATTACAGGCCATCAATCCCTATAACTTCATCAACATCTATAAGAAGGGCTTCAAGTTGTCGGCTAAGAAGGTGAATACTTCGTATGAGGTCCATTTGAAAGCCACCGACAAGAAACGGAAAATCCAGGAGATGTATATCATCGTGGACCAGAACAGTTACCGTCCTACGCATATCAAGATGCTACAGAATGGCAAATGGAGTGTATTGATCATTAGTGGACTGAAAGCCACAAATCTCAGCGACGGACTGTTCCAGTTCGATGCGAAAGACTTCCCTCAGGCAGAAATCATAGACCTTAGATAAAATGAATAAGATACAACTATTTAAGTTACTGCGCAAAAATATCAAACTAAGCGAGAAGCGCAGTCCCGTCTTCGAACAGAACAAATGGGCCAAGGTACTGATTTATTTCCTTTCGGCCATGTTTATCATCTACCTGATCATGTACGGTGCCATTATCGGTTATGCCGCCGACGGTGAGCCGGGAACGATGATAGCAGCGATGCTCATCATCATGCCCATCGACTTCCTGTTGCGCTTCATCTTCCAGAGCACTCCTGCCATGATGGCAAAGCCGTATATCCTGATGCCCATCTCACGCTACTCAGTCATCGAGTGTTTCCTGGTGTCGTCGCATTTCAGCGGTTATAATTTCCTGTGGTTGGGAATGTTTATCCCCTACTCCATCATCCTTTTCTTCTCAGGCGGTTTCTGGGCTACTATCTACGTGCTGATCCTCTCGATGTTGTTCATCATCCTGAATAGTCAGATCTATCTGTTCTTCCGCACGCTTGTCAACAGGAGTCCGCTCTGGCTCATAGCCGCCACCGCCTTCTACGCACTGCCTTTTACCCCACTACTGTTCATCAGACCCGTCAGCAAGGGTGTTGAGAAAATCGCAGAAACCCTACAGACCGCCGGTACAGCCTGGTGGATGCTTCCGCTCGTGCTTTTGCTGATTTCTGGTGTGTTCTTTATAAACCGTCACTTCCAGTTCAAATATGTGTATGAGGAAATTTCCAAGAAGACGGAAAAGGCTTTGAAGAAGGTGTCGCAGTTTACGTTCTTTAACCGTTTCGGATTGGTGGGTGAATACTTGAAGATTGAACTGAAGTCAAATATCCGCAACCGGACCATGAAGTCGCGCTGTATTCTTAGTCTTGTGATGGTAGCATTTTTCTCTGCCCTCATTGCTTATACCAGCATCTACGATAATCCGATCATGAAGAATTTCTGGCTGCTTTACTGCTTTGCCCTCTATAGTATGACATCGCTCATCAAGATTATGGGACAGGAAGGCAACTACATCGACCTGCTGATGACACAACGCGAAAACATCCTCGCCCTATTGAAGGCGAAGTTCTGGTTCTACTGCTGTATCCTGGTGGTACCCTTCATCATCCTGTTGCCTGCCGTTTTCACGGGTAAATTCACCCTGCTGATGCTCTTTGCATATATGTTCCTCGTAGGAGGCTGCATGCACTTCATCATCTTCCAGTTGGCTGTATACAACAAGCAGACGCTGCCGTTGCAGTTGAAGGTGACGGGCAAGGGCAACTACGAGAACGGTGTACAGATTGGCATCGAGTTTGGCATTTTGTTTGCACCAGCCATCATCCTTGGCCTTGGCTATCTGACTGTCGGTCTGACAGCCACCTATATTTTTATGTGTGTCTTGGGATTGGGCTTCATCGTGACCAGCAACATCTGGCTTCGCAATATCTACAACCGAATGATGAAACGGCGCTACGAGAACATCGAAGGCTTCCACGCTACACGTGTCTGAGCGTAAAATCGTCCGTTTCTCCATCTATTTGCACTGAAATTATATTTTTTTCGAAAGAAAACTCGAAAAATATTTGGTGGAATGGAGAAAAGTAAGTACCTTTGCACCCGCTAAAGAAAAAGGATGCACCCGTAGCTCAGTTGGTAGAGCACCTGACTCTTAATCAGGGTGTCCAGGGTTCGAGCCCCTGCGGGTGTACAAGAGGAGGCAAGCGGACCTCCTTTATTTTTGAAAATGATGATGCACCCGTAGCTCAGTTGGTAGAGCACCTGACTCTTAATCAGGGTGTCCAGGGTTCGAGCCCCTGCGGGTGTACTGTTTGTTTCATATAGTTCGTATAGTATTAAGGTTGCCGATAT
>JAFWTK010000115.1 GCA_017518935.1 Prevotella sp. | reverse complement strand
ATACTTAGAGTCAAGGATGGAGAACCAGCATTTTTATTATTTGCTAATTCTGAGAAGATAGAAGTGCCCATTAAGGACGGAAAATTCCAGATTGAAGGGTATGTTGATCATCCTACAGAATGCTTCCTTGGAGTTGGTGGACCTGCTATGAGTATTATTTTAGACAATGCCAACTATTGGGTTACTTTGACTTTCTATAAAGGGGAAGGTGCATCAGGAAAAAACGTACTGAAAAATGAAATGAAAATCACATCCGATTCAGAGTTGTTCAACACATACTGGTATTGGTACGATATGGATGGCAAGTTTCATACTGAATTGAGGAAATACGTGAGAAAGATTTCATCTTGTAGTCCGGACAGTGTAGATTATTATAAAAATAAAGCCGATTCAATAAAGAATGAAATGGACTCTGTCAGTCTTTCGACAGCCCGTAATCATCCAAACAAGTATCTGCTCCCATTTGTGCTATCAAGACAATTTGATTTCTCGTATGAGAGACTTTGGAAAGAATACGAAACAATTCCCGATTCCATCAAAGCCACGCCAATAGGAAGAGAAGTAAGAAAAAGGTTGCTGAAAAGTAAAGAGCAAAAGAAATAATGGTTCCAATATTCACACAAGTCCTTTGTATTGGTACGCAGCGGCCGCTGCTGATTCGAAAGGAACGGGTTTTCTCCCTCTTCCAACGGCACTTTACCCCTACAGACGGAGGCATATATTGCCAATGTGTCTGCGCTCACTGGCATCCAGCCTGATGAGCCCCTTGGCATCCCATCAGACCAACCCTCGCGGTGGATGATGCTTGGTGCTGCAATGGCTATCCAAGAGAACGGTACGGAATCTATCGATTACTTCGCCATGATGCGAGGCTGGGAATTGGCCCGCTCTGATGTTGGCAAGACCTAATCTTAGCCGCCGATACGCTCCTGACGGGGTGTGTCGGCGGCTTTTTTATTTTTTTTCTATAATCTCTTCGCTAAATCAAAATTTTACACTACCTTTGCAGCAGAATAATGAATAATTAAAAGAATTCTTATGAGGAAATTCGTTTTTTCGTTTCTGTTGTTGTGCGGCTGCCTTGGGGCAAATGCCATTGAGTTGGACGGGCAGTACCTGTCGCAGAGTGGGGAACTGATGTTCCGATTCAAGGGCGACAGCCTGTATGTTGACATCGCCCAAAGCCACCGGAATGTCTCTGCATTCAAGTTGATCAAGAACACCGAAAACAAGAAGTCCATGACCTTTAATGCTTACGAGGGTTATCTGGAGAACGGTAAAGTGACTTACCGGGAGGTGCTGATCCGCGTCACTAAGTTGAAGAACAAGAAATTCATGCTCGAATACTTTGGCAAGGATAAGGACCGTGACTACAATACAAACGAGAGATATACCATCAAGCCGATAGACTGATATGCTGCCGATGATTACGATACTGGGACCGACGGCTTCGGGGAAGACACCCGTGGCGGCACGGTTGGCGGCGGAGATAGGCGGAGAGGTGATCTCGGCCGACTCGCGGCAGGTGTATCGTAGGATGGATATCGGAACAGGGAAGGACCTGGCTGATTATGGGACGGTGCCCTATCACCTGATAGATATTCGGGAGCCGGGGACGAAGTATAATCTGTTTGAGTATCAGCAGGACTTCTTCGATGTGTATCAGCAGATACGGAGTAGGGGAGCGGTACCTGTCCTCTGTGGGGGCACGGGACTCTATATCGAGGCGGTGCTGAAAGGCTATCATCTCTCACCCGTGCCGCAGAACCAGGCTCTTCGCGATTCGCTGGAAGGGAAGTCGCTGGCGGAGTTGACGGAGATGTTGAAGGAGTTGAAGGCCCGTAACGGGTCGAACATGCACAATACGACGGATGTGGATTCGTGTCAGCGGGCCATCAGGGCGATAGAGATTGAGACATATAACTTAGCGCATCCGATGCCTCGTAGGGAGTTGCCGCCGGTGGAGTCGCTGATCATCGGCATCAATATCGACAGGGAATTACGCCGTGAGAAAATCACCCGCAGGTTGAAGGTCCGTCTGGAAGAAGGGATGGTGGACGAGGTACGTGCCTTGCTCGACGAGGGCATTCCTGCCGATGACCTGATTTATTACGGACTGGAATACAAGTTCGTGACGGAATACCTGACGGGCCAGTTGACTTACGACGAGATGTTCAATCGCCTTGAAATAGCCATCCACCAGTTTGCCAAGCGGCAGATGACATGGTTTCGCGGTATGGAGCGGCGGGGCTTTCAAATACATTGGATTGACGCAACCCTCCCGATGGAGGAAAAGATAGAAAGGATAAAGACATTATGGCAGTAGAGACGACAAGGTGGGGCATCCTGTATTGTCCCAGAACGGGAATAATAAGCGGCACCCGCAAGCGTTGGGAGAAGATAGAAAAGATTCTCGACGAGCGCGGGGTGCAGTACGATATGGTACAGAGTGAGACAGCCGACAGTGTGGAACGTCTCATCAAGATGATGATCTCCAATGGCTACAAGACCATCGTCATCGTGGGTGGCGACTCGGCACTGAACGATGCCGTGAACTGTCTGATGATGGAGGAAAAGTCCGTCCGCGAGGAGATTGCCCTCGGCGTGATTCCCAACGGCGTGATGAACGACTTCGCACGCTTCTGGGACTTCGATGAGGACAAGCCCGAACAGACCGTCGACTGGCTGGTGCAGCATCGCATCCGCACGGTGGACCTGGGCTGCATCCGCTATACGAACGCCAATGGCGAGAAGTGTCATCGCTACTTCCTGAACTGCCTGAACATCGGTATGACAGCCGACATCATGAACTTGCGCCGACAGACGCGCCGGCTCTTCGGGTCGCGTACCTTATCATTTATTTCGTCGCTCTTCGTGATGCTTTTCCATCGCATGGAGTACAAGATGAAACTACGCATCAACAGCGATGTGATCGACCGGAAGGTGATGACCGTCTGCATCGGCTCGGGACCGGGCTACGGACAGACACCGAATGCCGTGCCTTACAACGGCATGCTTGATGTGTCGGTGGTGTACCATCCCGAGATGGTGCAACTGATAGAGGGTCTGTGGCTGTTGGTCACCGGACGGTTCCTGAACCATCGCAGTGTGCATC
Organism: Prevotella sp.; assembly: GCA_017518935.1. Lineage (GTDB taxonomy): Bacteria > Bacteroidota > Bacteroidia > Bacteroidales > Bacteroidaceae > Prevotella. Next base: position 8,873 of record JAFWTK010000115.1, on the reverse strand, counting down.
CCTACCGTACGACGGAGGTACAGGTGGACTATGCCAAGAAGGCGATGGTGGGTGTTGATGGCAGGTTGATGAAGACACCTGTGGGCGCTTTCTGCGTGAATGTGGAGCAGGAAGTCATCAACTTCCTGATTCCGGCATAATATATGTTAAATATTACGGAATCCTTTGCCAATTGACGAAAAATGCCTACCTTTGGAAATTCAAACTAAAAACAAATTGAATTAAAATAAAAACCTACTTAGGAACTATGAGTTATTTACGATTAGAAAAAGCCGTGATGACGAACCTACAGGAGAGTCTCCGTCGCGAATTTCTCAGAACCAACCGTTCGGGGGCGTATAGCAGTTCTACGCTGGTAGACTGTAATACGCGCAAGTACCACGGTCTGCTGGTTGTTCCTGTACCAGAACTCGACGATGAGAACCATGTGCTCTTGTCGTCGTTGGACTGTACGGTCATCCAGCACGGGGCGGAATTCAACCTGGGCCTCCACAAGTATCAGGGCAACAATTTCAGTCCTAACGGACACAAGTACATTCGAGAGTTTGATGCCTCCAAGGTGCCGACGACCACCTACCGTGTGGGCGGCGTGATCCTGAAGAAGGAGGTGATCTTCCAGCATTATGAGGATCGCATCCTGATCCGCTATACACTGGTGGATGCCCATTCGGCCACCACGCTGAGGTTCCGCCCGTTCTTGGCCTTCCGCAGCGTGCGTCAGTTCACCCATGAGAACATGACTGCCAGCAGGGAGTATCAGGTGGTGGACAACGGTATCAAGACCTGTATGTATGCCGGTTATCCAGACCTGTATATGCAGTTCTCGAAGAAGAACGAGTTTGTCTTCCAGCCCGACTGGTATCGTGGCATCGAGTACCCGAAGGAGCAGGAGCGTGGCTATGCCTCGAATGAGGATCTCTACGTGCCTGGCTATTTCGAGATGCCAATCCGGAAGGGCGAGAGCATCATCTTCGCTGGCTCCACCTCGCAGATCAAGTCTTCCCGACTGAAGAAACTCTTCGACGAGGAGGTGGACGATCGTGTGCCGCGTGACAATTTCTATCACTGTCTGGTGACGGCTGCCCACCAGTTCCACTTCCGGGATCGCCGTAGTGGCACTATGGAGAAGATCGATAAGAAGGACGAGCGTTATCTGTTGGCAGGTTATCCTTGGTTTAAGGCCCGTGCCCGCGACACATTCATCGCGCTGCCGGGACTGACGCTGGCCATTGGTGAGCGCGACTACTTTGAACTGGTGATGCGTACTGCTGAGCGTGGTCTCCGGGAGTTCATGGAGGAGAAACCCTTGTCTGTGAAGATATATGAGATAGAGCAGCCCGATGTACCCCTTTGGGCTATATGGGCTATCCAACAGTATGTGAAGGAGGTTGGCGTAGATGATGGTTACAAGAAATACGGTAAACTGGCCAAGGATATCGTGAAGTATATCGAGAAGGGCGGGCATCCGAACCTCCGTCTTGACGAGAACGGTCTGCTCTACTCAAATGGACGTGACAGAGCCGTGACGTGGATGAACTCGACGGCAAACGGTCGTCCGGTGGTGCCGCGTTCGGGTTATATCGTGGAGTTCAATGCCCTGTGGTATAACGCCCTGAAGTTCTGTGCCGCCATGGCTGTCGGACAGAAGGACACCAAGGCGGTGACGCACCTGGAAGAGATGGCTGCCAAGGTGAAGCAGTCGTTTGTGGAGACCTTCGTCAACGAATATGGTTATCTGCTCGACTATGTGGACGGTAATATGATGGACTGGAGTGTCCGTCCGAACATGATCTTCGCCGTGGCACTCGACTACTCGCCGCTCTCTCAGGATCAGATGAAGAGTGTGGTGGATATCTGTACCCGTGAGTTGCTCACACCGAAGGGACTCCGCAGTCTCTCGCCGAAGAGTGGGGGATACAATCCTATCTACGTGGGTCCGCAGACACAGCGCGACTATGCCTACCATCAGGGAACGGCCTGGCCTTGGCTGGGCGGCTTCTACATGGAGGCTTGTCTGAAACTCTACAAGCGTAGTCGTCTCAGTTTCATCGAGCGTCAACTCGTGGGCTATGAGGACGAAATGGACTACCATGCACTGGGAACCATCTCTGAGTTGTTCGACGGTAACCCGCCGTTCCATGGGCGCGGCGCCATGTCGTTTGCCATGAATGTGGCAGAGATCCTGCGTACGCTGAAACTCATGGATAAGTATTCATATCAAAAATAGGGAGGGACGACTATGAAAGTATTAATGTTTGGATGGGAGTATCCTCCTCACGTGTTCGGTGGACTTGCCACTGCCAACTATGGTATCTCCGAGGGCTTGAAGGCCCAGGGCGATATGGATATCACACTCTGTCTGCCGCATCCGTTCGGTGATGAGAGCCAGCATGCCTGTCGCATCGTCGCCATGAATGCCGTGCCTATCGCCTGGCGTGATGTGGACTATGACTACGTGAAGAACCGCGTGGGTAACATCATGGATCCTGACTACTATTTCAGGCTCCGTGAGCATATCTACGCTGACTTTAACTATATGAACGTGAACGACCTCGGTGCGATGGAGTTTGCCGGGGGCTATCCCGGTAATCTGCACGAGGAGATCAACAACTACTCGATTATCGCCGGTCAGGTGGCCCGTACCGAGGAGTTTGACATCATCCATGCACACGACTGGCTGACCTTCCCTGCCGGCATCCATGCCAAGCAGGTGAGTGGTAAACCGCTTTGTATCCACGTGCATGCCACTGACTTTGACCGCAGTCGCGGTAAGGTGAATCCCACCGTCTATTCCATTGAGAAGAACGGTATGGACTGGGCCGACTGTATCATGTGTGTGTCGGAACTCACGCGCCAGACGGTGATCAACCAGTATCATCAGGATCCGCGTAAGTGCTTTACCGTTCACAATGCCGTCTATCCGTTGCCGCAGGAGTATCAGGCCATCCCACGTCCTGACCATACGGGCAAGGAGAAGGTGGTGACCTTCCTGGGACGTATCACGATGCAGAAGGGACCGGAATATTTCGTTGAGGCTGCTACGATGGTGCTCCACCGTACTCGTAACGTGCGTTTCTGCATGGCTGGCTCTGGCGACATGATGGATGCGATGATCCACCTCGCTGCCGAACGCGGCATCGCCGACCGTTTCCACTTCCCGGGCTTCATGAGGGGCAAACAGGTGTATGAGTGCCTGAAAGCCTCGGATGTCTACGTGATGCCTTCGGTTTCTGAGCCGTTTGGTATCTCACCGTTGGAGGCCATGCAGTGCGGTACGCCTTCAATCATCTCGAAGCAGAGCGGTTGTGCTGAGATTCTCGACAACTGTATCAAGGTGGACTACTGGGACATCCACGCCCTCGCCGATGCCATCTATTCTATCTGCCACACCGAGTCGCTCTTCCAGTACCTTAAGGAGGAAGGCAAGCGCGAGGTGGATCAGATTACCTGGGAGAAAGTGGGTGCCTGGATCCGTACCCTCTATCGCCGCACCCTCGGATGGGAAGAATAATGAAGTTAAAAGTGAAAAGTTAAAAGTGAAAAGTTTATGAAAACGATTTGTTTATATTTCGAGATACATCAGATTATACATCTGAAGCGCTACCGTTTCTTTGACATCGGTACCGATCATTATTACTACGATGACTACGAGAACGAGCGTAGCATCACCGACATCGCAGAGCGCAGTTATATGCCGGCACTGAATACCCTGCACGATATGATCAAGGAGAACGGCAAGTACTTCAAGGTGGCCTTCTCACTGTCGGGTACGGGTATCGAACAGTTGGAGATGCATGCTCCGCAGGTGCTGGAGAAACTGCAGCAGATGAACGAGACCGGTTGCGTGGAGTTCCTCGCAGAGCCTTACAGCCACGGTCTGTCATCACTGGCCAATGAGGAGACCTTCGCCCTCGACGTGAAGAAACAGGCTGCGAAGATTGAGGAACTCTTCGGCAAGAAACCCACCGTGGCCCGTAACTCTTCGCTGATCTACAGCGACGACATCGGTGCACAGATTGCTGCGATGGGCTTCAAGGGTATGCTGACAGAGGGTGCCAAGCACGTGCTCGGTTGGAAGAGTCCGCACTATGTCTACAACTGTAACATCGCCCCCAACCTGAAACTGTTGCTCCGCGATGTGGAACTGTCGGACGACATCTCACTGCGCTTCAACAACTCCGAGTGGGACGGCTATCCTCTCTTTGCCGATGCTTATATCGACCGCATTGCCCGTCTGCCGGAAGAGGAGCAGATTATCAATATCTTCATGGAACTCTCGGCTCTGGGTATCGCCCAGCCACTGAGCAGCAATATCCTCGACTTCATCCACGCTTTGCCTGCCTGTGCCAAGGAGAAAGGCATCACCTTCTCTACCCCGACGGAGATCTGCAAGGCTTGTAAGAGTGTGGGTCAGATCGATGTACCTGACACACTCTCGTGGGTGGATGAGGAGCGCGACGTCAGTTGCTGGCTCGGTAATGCCATGCAGCGTGAGGCCTTCAACAAACTCTATAGTGTGGCAGACCGTCTGCGTATTGCCAATGATCCGCGCATCAATCAGGACTGGGACTATCTGCAGGCCTCGAACAACTTCCGTTTCATGACCACCAAGCCCTCGAATGTGGGACTGGATCGTGGTATCTACAGTGGTCCGTTTGATGCCTTCACCAACTACATGAATATCCTCGGTGACTTCATCAACAGGGTGAATGCCCTCTATCCGCTCGACATCGACAACGATGAACTGGAAGGTCTGCTGACTACCATCAAGAACCAGGGTGACGAGATTGAGATGAAGGACAAGGAGATTATTCGCCTGAAATCGAAGTTGGAGAAGTTGGAGGCTGTCAAGCCTAAGACGGAAAAGAAACCTGCGGCTAAGAAGGCTCCTGCCAAGAAGGCGGAGCCTAAGGCTGCGGCCAAGAAAGAAGAAGCACCAGAGCAGTAATACGTCAGGAGAGATAATCGGGAGGTCCCGATTATCTCTTTTCGTGTATTTGCGGCGCGATATCAATTATTCAAAGATCATCATGAAAATTAACTGTACTTACTATTTCTGTATTCTTATTGCATGTCTGCTTGTCGGCTGTGGCGGTGAGAAGAAAAAGGCGCACGATGCAGCGCAGTATAAGACGATGGTGGTGAGCCGGAAAGATATGACGCTCACCCGGCAGTACAGCGCCCGACTCACAGGACGGCAGATCGTGGAGGTTCGTCCACAGGTGACGGGCACTATTGTCCGTATCTGCACGGAGGAGGGTAAGGCTGTCAGACGGGGACAGACGTTGTTCATCATCGACCAGACACCTTATCAGGCTGCGTTGGAAGTGGCTGTGGCCAATCGCAAGAGTGCAGAGGCTAAACTGTCGACGGCGCAGATGAACTACAACAGTGAGCAGCAATTGCGACAGGGAAGTGTGGTAAGTGAGTTTAGTTTGGAAACGACCCGTCATGCGCTGCTTGAAGCCGAGGCGGCACTGGCTCAGGCCAAGGCTCAGGAGAAGAATGCCCGTTGGCAGTTGTCGTGTACGGAGGTCAAGAGCCCCGTCGATGGTATGGCCTCGATGATCCCCTGGCATGTGGGTGCCCTTGTCAGCAGCAATATCAGTGAACCGTTGGTGACGGTTGCCGATGACAAGGAGATGTATGCCTATTTCTCTGTGACGGAGCAGTTTGCCATCGACCTCATCGGACGTTATGGTTCGAATACGGACTTCATCCGCCAGTGTCCGTCGGTGAAACTCCGTCTGGCGAGTGGTGCCGACTATAGTCATGAAGGTCGTATCGATGCCGTGAGTGGAACCGTGGATGCTTCTACGGGTGCCGTCGCGCTGAGGGCTGTCTTCCCTAATCCGGAGCATCTGCTGCGCGATGGCGGCAGTGCAGCCATCCTCGTGCCTACACAACAGTCACAGTGTGTCGTCATACCGCAGGAGGCTACCTATGAACTGCAGAACCGTGCGTTCGTCTATCGTGTGGTAGATGGCAAGACGAAGGCCACTCCCGTCACGCTCTTCCCCCAGAATAACGGAAAAGAATATATCGTGGAGGAAGGACTCAACGAGGGTGACACGATCATTGCCGAGGGTGCAGGACTGTTGAAAGAAGGTATCGAAATCAAGAAGAAATGAACGTCAAGACTTTTATAGACAGGCCGATCCTGGCTGGCGTGATCTCCGTGCTGATGGTGCTGGTGGGTATCATCGGACTGAGTCGCCTCGCCCTGGAGCAGTTCCCGGAGATTGCACCACCCACCATCCGTATCATGGCCAGTTATACGGGTGCCAATGCCGAGACGGTGCAGAAGAGTGTCGTGGTACCGTTGGAGGAAGCCATCAATGGCGTGGAAGGGATGATGTATATGACCTCGTCGGCTTCGAATAACGGGACAGGCTCCATCGGCATCTTCTTCCGTCAGGGTACCGACCCCGACATGGCGATGGTGAATGTGCAGAACCGTGCCGCCGCTGTGCAGGGGCGTCTGCCGAGCGATGTGGTGAAGAGTGGTCTCACCGTGCGCAAGCGCCAGACGTCGAACATCAAGCAACTGTCCGTCTATAGTCCTGACAGCACCTTCGACCGTTCGTTCCTGGCTAATTATACAAAGATCAATATCGAGCCGCGCCTGAGCCGTATCCCCGGTGTGGGTGAGGTGAACGTGATGGGCGCCGACTACTCGATGCGTATCTGGCTCGACCCGCTGAAGATGGCACGTTATGGATTGGTGCCCAGTGACATCACCCGTGTACTCGACGAACAGAATGTGGAGGTGGCAACGGGTACCCTCGGAGCCGAGAGTGCAAACACTTTCCAGTATGTGCTCAAATACCGGGGCCGCTACGAAGAGGAGAAGGATTACGAGAATCTCGTCGTCCGCTCGCTGCCCGACGGCGACGTGTTGCGCATCGGTGACATTGCCCGTGTGGAACTCGGTTCGCAGAACTATAATATCATCGGCGAGACCAACGGCAGTCCGGGCGTGAACATCTCCATCAATCAGGTGGCGGGGTCGAATGCCAACGAGATTATCAAACAGATAGACCGCGAGGTGGAGGAGATACGACATTCGTTGCCGCCAGGCATCGTCATCGAGGATATCGAGTCGAAGAAGGACTTCCTCGATGCGTCGATAACCAGCGTCTTGGAGACGCTTCTCGAAGCGCTGCTGTTGGTAATCTTTGTGGTGTTTATCTTCTTGCAGAGTTGGCGGGCTACGATAATCCCGGCTATTGCCATCGTCGTGTCGCTGATTGCCACACTGGCTGTCATCTACGCCATCGGCTTCTCGCTGAACATGCTGACGCTCTTCGCCCTGGTGCTGGTCATCGGTACGGTGGTCGACGATGCCATCGTCGTGGTGGAGGCGGTACAGGCGAAACTCGACGAGACCGGGCAGAGCGCCCATGCGGCTACGGTCGACGCCATGCACGGCATCACTTCGGCGCTCGTCACCACGACGCTGGTCTTTATGGCCGTCTTCGTGCCCGTCTGTTTCATCAACGGTGTCACGGGAACCTTTTATACGCAGTTCGGCCTGACGATGGCCATTGCGGTGGCCATCTCGCTCTTCAATGCCCTGACCCTCTCGCCGGCACTTTGCGCGCTCATCATGAAGAAGCAGAACGGGTTCAAGGGGTTCCGCCACTTCAATACGGGCTTCAACACTTTGGTGGGGCACTATCGGAAAGCGGTGACGGGTTTCATCCCGCGCCGTTGGCTGGCCGTCTCCCTTGTCGTCGTGGCCCTCGGCATCCTTGGCTGGCTGATGCACACCACCAAGACGGGACTGGTGCCCAACGAAGACATGGGTACCGTGTTCATCAATGTGCAGGCCTCGCCGGGCAGCAGCCTCCACCAGACGTATCATATATTAAAAGAGGTGGAGGAGCGTATCAAGGACCTACCGCAGTTGCGCATCTACTCGCTCATCGCCGGTAACTCGAACAACTTCGAGCAGTCGTCGTCCAACGGAAACTTCACGCTGAAACTCAAGAAATGGGGCGAGCGCAAGGGCAAGGGCGACGACGTGCAGAGCATCGTGGACGAAATCTACCGCCGCACGGCCGACATCGCGAACGCCAAGATACAGGTGAACACGCAGAACATGCTGCCGGGCTTCGGACGAATCAACGGCTTCGAACTCCACATACAGGACAAGCACGGCGGTACCATCAACGACCTGCTGGCGCAGACCAACCGCCTCATTGCCGCACTCAACGAGCGCCCGGAGATCAGCCGCGCCTTCACCAACTTCTCGCTGAAGTACCCGCAGTACCGCATTGAGGTGGATGCCGCCCTGTGCAAGCGGCGCGGCGTGTCGCCCAGCGACGTGCTCGCGGCCCTCGGGGGCTATGTCGGCGGTTCGTATGCCTCCAACTTCGTGCGCTTCACCAAACTCTACCGCGTCATGGTGCAGGCCTCGCCGGAGTACCGTCTCGACACAGAGTCGCTCAACAATATCTTCGTGCGCACCTCGTCGGGCGAGATGTCACCCATCGGCCAGTATCTCACGCTGACGCGCATCTACGGCAGCGAGACCCTCTCGCGATTCAACCTCTTCCCCTCCATCCTGGTCAGTGGTACGGCGGCCGACGGCTACAGCAGCGGCCAGGCCATACAGGCCATCCGCGAGGTGGCGGCGGAGCAACTGCCCGAGGGCTACGGCTACGAGTTTGGCGGCATGACCCGCGAGGAGGCCTCTTCGCAGAACACCTCCATGCTGGTATTCGTCATCTGCATCATCTTTATCTATCTGATCCTCTGCGCCCTCTACGAGAGCATCTTCATCCCCCTGGCCGTCATCCTGAGCGTGCCTTTCGGACTGGCGGGCTCGTTCATCTTCGCCCATCTCTGGGGGCTGGAGAACAATATCT
>JAFWTK010000114.1 GCA_017518935.1 Prevotella sp. | reverse complement strand
CCAGGCCCGTGGTGTGCTGGCTATGCTGAAAGGCAACTACGATGAGGCTGAGCAACTGCTCAATGCCGCTGCCAGCAAGGGTCTTGATGTCTCCAAGAACCTCGAAGTCCTCAAGCAATTACGATAAAAACAAAATATATTTAAATCAATTTAATAATTAACTCTTTTAAAACATTTTGCTTATGAAAAAATTAAGTTTCTTAGCGTTAGCAGCAGTAGGACTGCTGTTTGGCGCATGCTCAGACAGTAATGTGGATGAGCAGAGTCCTTCTAATTGGGATGGTGAAGGCGATGGTTTTATTTCCTTGTCCATCAATCTTCCCACGACACCTACTTCTACACGTGCCGCAAATGACAACTATGATGACGGTACTACTAATGAGTACAATGTGCAGGATGCGGCCTTGCTGCTCTTCACTGGTGCTTCTGAATCTGAAGCCACTCTCATGAGTGCTCAGCCCTTAGCACTTCCTTTCCCTGAGAAGGATGATGATGACACTGAAACGCCTGCTGACAATATCACCACGTCTTATCAGGCAGTGGCAAAGGTCTCTGGAACAATTAGTGGTAATCTCTATGCACTTGTTGTATTGAACTATAAGCAGGTGTTGACCGTTACAGGTGGAACAGCCACTATTGTTGGTGGCACGACTCCTGTTACCACACTGGCCAGCATCCAGTCTACGGCAGCAAATATCGTTCCTGGAAACGACGTTTTCACAAACAAGGGAACCAACACTACTTCCAACTACTTCTTCATGACCAACGCCCTGCTGCAGAATCTTGAGACAGGCACTCCTGCAACCGATCATACAAGTACAGAGCAGGCTAAGACAACGGATGCACCAGAAGCAGGAAACATTCAGACACTTGCATTGGTTGACCAAAACAAGATTTATCGCACAGAAGAAGAGGCCAAGGCCAATCCCGCTACCGACGTCTACGTAGAGCGTGCCGTTGCAAAGGCAACTCTTACTTATGATGCCACAAGTGCTGCAACGATTCAGGGTAACACAGGCGGTCAGGCCGCTCTGAATGTCAGTGGTGTTGAGTGGGCCATCGACAACATTGAGCCGGCTTCGTTCATCGTACGCAATCCTGGCGACAACGCTTACATTGCCTACTCTTCAGAGGCATTCGGTACAGACAACGTTTATCGTTTCGTGGGTGACAAGGCTATGGGCAAGACCGCTACGTTGCACAACTACTTTACTCCTGTCTATCGTCACTACTGGGCCATTGACCCCGTATACGATGTAGCCAATGCATCACGTACCGCTGCTCAGGCACTGCTTCCTGCTCCCAAGTATGTCAGCACCTCCACCCCGCTCTATTGTAATGAGAACACCTTCAATGTGGCTAACCAGAAGTATGAGAGCACCACACGTGCCGTCATCAAGGTTACTACCGACGGCGGTACTTTCTACACAGTGAACGGTGGCCAGACCCGCTACAACGAGGCCAATGCCAAGACCTATCTTGTGACAGACATCGTTGAGAACGATAACTTCCAGACAAAGATTAAGGGTTGTCTCCTCTCAGGTCATAGTTACACATTCTCGGCTTCCAGCATTAAGCCCACCTATGCTGTAGATGACGCTACTGCACAGGTGACAATCTCCTCTATTACAGTTGGTGACGATATTACTGCTACCGACTTTGACATGAGTGCTATTGCAGCACTTAACTTCACCGATGAGGTTGATGCAGCAAACGCCAACTTTAAGGTATTGAAGTACACTGATGGTGTCGTCTACTACGAAGCCCGCTTCCAGCACTTTGCAAACACCTATTATGAGATGTCTACAACGACTCCAACTGCTGCTGGTGCTCTGGCCGCTGGCGACCTCGCTCCTTGGAATTTCTGGGAAACGACCAAGCCTTCAGGAACAAACGCATACCCTGGAAACGCAAAGACTGCTGAGGAGAACTATCTTGGCCGTTGGGGTATGGTGCGCAACAACTGGTATGATGTCACTGTCAGTGCATTTAAGAAGTTAGGTTCACCCGTTGATCCCACAGGTCATGTTGATAATCCTGGTACTCCTGACGATAGCGTCGAGGATTATATCTCAGTGAAGATTCACGTGCTCTCTTGGGCAAAGCGTACCCAGCAGTGGATTCTTTAATCCCTCTTATATTTAAGAATAAATAAATAATATATAAGATAATAACTCTCTACGACAATGAACGTTCGAAACATCTTACACAAGGGCGTACTGCTGCTGATGGCGGCAATGTTGATGAATAGTTGCGACATGATGAAGGAAGACCTAAGTGACTGTCCTACAGGCTTGTACGTTAACTTCGTTTACGACTACAACATTCAGCGTGCTGACATGTTCAAGGATCATGTAGGCGGCCTGACGCTCTATGTGTTCGATGAATCGGACCGCGTTGTCGCTCAACGGACGGTG
>JAFWTK010000013.1 GCA_017518935.1 Prevotella sp. | reverse complement strand
CCATCAGGGTGCCACATTGAAGGAATATCCCATCAGCTTGACATCAATTATCGGAAAGACAATGGCCTATTCGGGTGGAGGATTCTTCAGGCTGTTGCCATATTGGCTCGTGTCGAAGACCATGAAGCAGCGTGACTATAACATCTGCTATTTCCACCTAAATGACCTGATACATCACAGGTTTGAATTCAAGAGCAAGGCTGAATATGAAAAGAATTTCATGGAACCAGGTACACTCAAGAACCGAATTGTTCGCTACGTGAAGATGAATCTGGGAAAAGGAGACGCATACGGGAAGTTACAGAGATTACTGTCTGAATATGAGTTCGTGAATATTCAGGAGGCAGACAAGATGATAGGGTGGGATAAGATGAATACGATAACATTGTAAAAATGTATAGGTCTTTTTTTAAGCGTTTCTTTGATTTTTGGATTTCTCTCATAGGCATAATCTGTATATCGCCAGTTTTGCTGGTGGTAACGATATGGCTGCACTTTGCCAATAAGGGGGCAGGCCCGTTCTTTATGCAGGAAAGGCCAGGTAAGAATGGAAAACTATACCGGGTGATTAAGTTTAAGACAATGACCGATGAGCGTGATGCTGAAGGAAAACTCTTGCCTGATTCACAACGACTTACAAAGATCGGTAAGATAGTTCGTAGTTTGTCTGTTGACGAACTGCCTCAACTGCTCAATATCCTTAAAGGGGACATGTCTTTCATCGGTCCAAGACCGTTACTGACCAAATACCTTCCGCTATATACTAAGGAGCAGATGCGTAGGCACGATGTCCGACCAGGTATAAGTGGCTGGGCTCAGGTGAACGGACGCAATACCATAAGTTTTACTAAACAATTTGAATATGATGTGTGGTATGTTGATCATCGTACATTTTGGCGGGATGTGAAAATCCTGTTTATGACTATCTTTAAGGTGCTTAAGCGTGAAGGTATCAGTGAAGAGGGACAAGCAACGCGAGAGGCATTTAATGGAAATAACTGAATAATAGTAAAAGTAATATATGGAAAGAAAAACAATTCATTTGTGTCTTGCACATATGAGTGAAGAAGGCTTGGAACAGAAATATATTAAAGAGGCTTTTGATACCAATTGGGTTGTTCCGTTAGGCCCTAATGTAGATGGATTTGAAAAGGAACTGGAGGCATTTTGCGGACAGGACAAGAGGGCGGTAGCACTCTCATCGGGAACTGCCGCCGTGCATCTGGGATTGCTGAACTGCGGAGTTGGGCCTGGCGACGAGGTGATCGTGCAGAGTTTTACGTTCTGTGCCTCAACGCATCCCGTGACGTATCTGGGGGCTACACCTGTGCTCGTCGATTCTGAGCCTGATACTTGGAATATTGACCCAGAACTATTGGAAGAGGCCATCAAAGACCGTATCGCCAAGACGGGGAAGATACCGAAGGCCATCGTGCCTGTAGCCCTGTATGGCATGCCGTACAAGATTGACCGTATCATGGAGATTGCCAATCGCTATGAGATTCCTGTAGTTGAGGACGCTGCTGAGGGATTCGGCTCACGGTATAAAGGCCGAGTGCTTGGAACTTTCGGAAAGTACGGTGTGCTGAGTTTCAATGGCAATAAGATGATTACAACCTCTGGTGGCGGTGCACTGATTGCTGCCAGCGATGATGAATGGCGCGAGATCATGATGTATGCGACGCAGTACCGCGAGAGTTTTCCTTACTATCAGCATGAGAAGATAGGTTATAACTACCGAATGTCGAATATCTGTGCGGGTATCGGACGCGGTCAGATGACGGTGTTGGAGGAGCATCTGGCTCATCACAAGCATGTACAGGCTCTTTATGAAGAACTGTTGGCTGACGTACCTGGCATACATGTTCATAGCCAACCTGCGACGGGCGAGTATGACTCGAACTATTGGCTATGCACAATCACCATTGATGAGGATGTTCGGATCAAAGGTCAAGAAGGTGCCTACAAGACCATCGTGACCAGTGCTATCGGTGGTGCGGCTGGCGTGATTCATGCGGCATCTTCGGCTACAACAGATTGTCAGCCGAATGACAATGTAGAAGCACTGCGCGAATTCATGAATCAAGCAAATATCGAGGCTCGCCCCTTGTGGAAACCTATGCATAAGCAGCCCGTGTATGCATCGGTACCTGCGTATGTCAACGGTGTATCGGAAGCATTGTTTAAGATCGGACTATGTCTTCCTGCTGGACCATGCGTCAGTGACGATGATGTAAGGTATATTGTGGAGACGATTAAGGATGCAATTGAAAGGTAAGTGCGACTCCATAATAGGTAAGGCCCATAATCGGTAAGGTGATTAATGAAATAAAATCCCTGAATCTTTTGGTGGTTCAGGGATTTTTTGTATCTTTGCAGCGACTTTTAAAATCAACTCTATATGAAAAAAATCTTTTTGCCCCTTCTGCTCTTGGTAGCAGTATCTGCAAATGCGCAGAACAATCCCGTGTTAACGATTGAAGGTGGTCAGGTGAAAGGCGTTCTGGCCGACGATCATCCTGATGTGTTTGTTTATCGTGGCATTCCATACGCCGCTCCTCCCATCCGTGAGAACCGTTGGAAGGCTCCGCAGCCCGTTGTGCCCTGGAAAGGTGTGAAGATCTGCGACACCTTCGGTCGTCCGAGTTATCAGGCCATCCAGTACACTGGTGGCTACTACACTGAGTGGGGCTATGGCAAGGAGGCCGCTTTCAGTGAGGACTGTCTGTATCTGAACGTATGGACGAAGGCTCCTGGTCAGGTGAACAAGAAACTGCCTGTGGCTCTGTGGATTCACGGTGGTGGCTATCGCGAGGGCTTCGGTTCTGAGCCTGAGTTCGACGGGCAGGAGTGGGGTGCCAAGGATGTGGTGCTCGTCTCCATCAACTACCGTCTGGGTATCTTCGGATTCCTCTGTCACCCTGCATTGGCTGAGGAAAGCCCCAACAAGGTGTCTGGCAACTACGGTATCCTCGACCAGATTGAGGCCCTGAAATGGATCAAGAAGAATATCGCTCAGTTTGGTGGTGACCCCAACAACGTGACAATCTTCGGACAGAGTGCCGGTGGTGGTAGTGTTCGTACGCTCTGTGAGTCTCCGCTGGCTCGTGGCCTGTTCCACAAGGCTGTGATCATGAGTGCTCAGGGTCTGAGCATCCCCAATCCCAATGGGGGTGGTATGATGGGTGGCCGTTACAGTGGCGGTTCCATCGAGGACGCTGCCAATAATGCCAAGAAGATGTTCGACTGGGCAGGCATGACTGATCTGCAGAAAATGCGTCAGGCCTCTACGGAGACTGTCTTTGCTTTGCCAACTATCTATCAACAGTATCAGCAGGCTAACAGCGGTCAGCAACAGCAGGGCGGCTTTGGTGGCATGATGCGTATGGGCATGGGCTATATGCCGATGATCGACGGTTATGTCAGCGTGAAGAGTTTCGACGATGCCACCCGTGAGGGCACGTTGGCTGATGTGCCTTATATGATTGGCTTCACCCTCAACGATATGGGCAATATGGCTCCTAACATCGCTGAGTTCTGTAAGGTTCGTGCTGAGAAGGGCGGCAAGGCCTGGGCTTACGAGTTTGCCCGTCCTCTGCCCGATGATGGCTCTCATCCTGAGGTCACCCAGCGTCTGCGTGGTGCTTTCCACTCCTCAGACCTGTGGTTCGTGTTCAAGAGCCTGAAGCACTGCTGGCGTCCTTGGACCAAGGGCGACTGGGATCTGAGTGAAAAAATGCTGACGGCTTGGACGAACTTCGCCAAGTACAGCGATCCTAACGGCCCGAAGGGTGGGGCATGGGCTCCCTGCACGGAGAAGAATCCTAAGTTCATGGTGTTCAAACTTGACGACAAGGATGTCGAGGCTTCCGTCTTTGGTGAGCCGGAGGTGGCACCCCAGCCTAACTTTGGTGGCTTCCCGGGTGGTGGCTTCCCAGGTGGTGCAAGACCTGGTGGGCCAGATGCTCCTGCCGCCCCCACAAGGTAATCCGATATTTTTGCCGGAAGTTTTTGAACTTCCGGCTTTTTTTTGTAATTTTGCACCCGTCTTCGAAGCATAGCAACTTTTGTGTGCTGATTCGAGATCTGGTAATGATCACATTGTCTAATGTGGAAATCCGTGAAGGCGTAGATAATCCTTCTGGCGTTGGACTTACCTCCGATGCTTTCCCCGAGGCTGTCAGTTCAAAAACAGGGGTGTCGGTAAAGTATGTACATGACCCTGTCAAGAAGTGGTATGTATTCCGTGCCTCTTACGGACGGGTGGCTAAAGCGTCAGACTTCCTGATAGAAGATGGCACATATATTTACGTTGCAAAAAGATATACGGATAAGATCGTGGATGGCAGGCGTAAGAAGGTGCTTGAGGAGTTGATACCCAACCTCTTGTTTGCCTATACAACAGCGGAAAAGGCTGAGGTGTATGTCAAGCACGTGCCAGAACTCTCTTTCCTATCGTACTATTATAACCATTTCGAGTTGGATGAGAACCAGAAGAACCCGCCTCTGACCATTTCATGCAAGGAAATGGATAAC
Source organism: Prevotella sp. (assembly GCA_017518935.1). Taxonomy (GTDB): domain Bacteria; phylum Bacteroidota; class Bacteroidia; order Bacteroidales; family Bacteroidaceae; genus Prevotella. Next base: position 19,123 of record JAFWTK010000013.1, on the reverse strand, counting down.
TTTATCCGTGCCACCAGTACCCAAAATGAGCACCTGTTGTTTGTCAAACCTGCCCAATGCCACTACAGGAGTGGTGATGTCGTCAAGGTGATCGACGGTGCCTTCAAAGGTGTAGAAGGCAGAGTAGCCAGAGTCGCTGGCCAGCAACGGGTCGTCCTCTCAATCTCACAAGTAGGGCTGATATCCACAGCCTATATCCCTTCGGCATTTATAGAAGTAAAGAATGGACAGTAAGAGAACTCTTTATGAGCGAAATGTACAGGATCGCTCGACTTTGCATTATTATATTGGATTGTTTGTCCGTTGGAAACAGCATTTTAAGTATGTGCGGGCTGTTCGTATTGCTCGAAAGCGGGGTGCCACCATTGGTGAAGGTGTCATGATGCCTTTGTCACTTGCACGCAATGCTAATAGTAACCTTACGATAGGTGATCATGTGTCTATTCAGACAGACAAGATAGATCTCCGTTCTCCTGTAAAGATTGGCAGTCATGTGATCATCGGATGTGGCACAAACATCATAACGACCTCACATAATATAGACTCACCGGATTGGGAACACAAAAAATATGGTATTACCATAGAAGACTACGTGTGGCTTCCAACTAATGTGATGGTTCTGCCCAGTTGTCGAAAGATTGGTTATGGAGCAGTGGTAGGAAGTGGTAGTGTCGTAGTCCGGAACATTGAACCGATGTCTGTTGTCAGTGGTAATCCCGCTACTGAGTTTAAGAAAAGGCAATGTGTACATAGTGATTTGATAGTAGAGTCTCTGCTTGGTGGAGATTACGTAATCTATAAACAGACTTGGGCCTCAAAAGATGTCTGACAACTTTAACAAAAGTCGAATAGCCAAAAATTCCATTCTTCTCTATATAAGAATGCTTTTCACTATGTGGCTCAACCTCTATGCCACACGACTGGTGCTGAAAAATCTTGGTGTAGAAGATATGGGTGTCTATGGAGTCGTTGGGAGTATTGTTGGTCTATTTTCGATTATTGCTAGTGGTATTACGAGTACCATTCAGCGTTTTATTACCTTTGAACTTGGTAAAGTTGGTGGTGAAGTCAACAAGGTCTTCTGCAGTTCACTTAATATCATATTCTTGTTGTCTGCATTTATTCTTATACTACTGGAAAGTGCTGGCATTTGGTTTCTCAATAATCGTGTAAACATTCCACAGGCAAGTATTGATGCTGCTTTCTGGGTCTACCAGTTTTCTGTGCTTACTTGTATCGTTAACCTGATTAATATTCCTTATGATGCATTGGTCATCGCTCATGAAAAAATGGATGCATACGCCATTATCTCTTTTCTTCAAGTTTTCCTAACATGCGCTGTGGCATACTGCCTTTCTCTCTTTGACTCTCAGCGGCTTTTTGTCTATGCATTATTAATGGCTGTGATTAGCGTATTAGTACGTCTATTATATCAAGTCTATTGCCATATTAAGTTTCAAGAATCTCACTATCATATAATCATAGACAGGGGTACTATGAAACAGATTGGAAAATTTGCTGGTGTTAGCACAGCCTCTGGCATGTTGAATTGTTTGTATCTTCAGGGAATAGTATTAGTTATCAACTGGACGTTTGGGGTGGCTATCAATGCCGTCTATACTATTGCATTGCAATTAAAGAACTCTGTTCTCTCCTTTGCCTTCAACATATTCAAGGCAATGTCCCCACAAATTACGAAGACCTATGCTAATGGTGAGATAGAAACCCATAAGCATCTGGTCTATAGTGCCAGCAAATTGCAGGTTTATATGATTTTCTTTATCATGATACCTTTTCTGTTCCGGACGAATTTTATTCTGCAATTATGGTTGGACGATGTTCCTCCCTACATGATATCCTACGCACGGGCGATCATTGTCCTTAGCCTATTATATGCGATATTCGAACCAATCAGAACGGCAGTTTTGGCAACAAACAAGATCGTTAAGTTTATGATAATACCTAATGTTTTCTATGTCCTTTCTCTTCCCATTTGTTATTTATTTGCTATTTGGAGTGATAGACTGTTGTTTTGATTCTGAGTGTGGTTGCCTTCGATGTCTTAGGATGTATCTTACGTACTTATTATGCTTTGCGAGTTACCCCTCTGTTTTTGAAAGATATTATGTTAAAGGTAATAATACCGAGTGCTAAGGTCGCAGTCGGGAGTGTTGTCGTATGTTACCTCCTCTCCAATCATACGAGGGAGAATCTGCTTGGTATATTAATCCTTCTATTAGTGAATAGTCTTATCCTCCTTGGAATAATCTATTTGGTCGGTATAAACCATCAAGAGCGTCAATTTGCCAATGACATGATTAAGAATGTAGTAAGACAATAATTCCTAATCAACTACTTTACAAAGTTATACAATTAGTTTTCGTTTTTTGTATGTCAATATGTCCTGTTTTTCTGTTTAGAGGACGATTAACTATGTTAATAGGTAAATAATAGGTAAATAACGGTATTGAAATAATGGTAGGTTAATGTGATTATATAATATGAATTTGTTAAGTATATTAATTTTTCATTTATCTTCTCCCAGATTCAGAATCCTAAAAACGCTATATGTTAATTTCAAATTATTGCCATTTAAAGTTGCAATAAAACTACCCATATACATATATGGAAAGTGTACTCTTTATTGGGTAGAAGGTAAGGCAGAAATAATGTCTGATCACATTTATTCTGGAATGATAAAACTTGGAAAAAATAGTGAATATTTTAATGGACAAGACAATAGTGCTTTTTTGTATTTGAGCAAACAATCAAAGATTATATTTAATGGTCCATGTTCAATTGGCAATAATTTTAAAATAAGAGTCGCAACAGATGCAATACTTGAGTTTGGTGAATATACTTTCTTTGGTTCTTCAATTAAAATTGTGTGTTCTAATAAGATCAGTATAGGCAGATTTACAAGGATCGCTTTTGAAAGTCAGATTATTGATGATAGTTTTCATTATGTCTATAATGAAAGTACAGGGAGTGTAACAAATAGATTTGGTAGTATTATTTTAGGAGAGTATAATTGGGTCGGTAATAGGGCGTCTATTTCAAAAAACACCCAAACAAAGGCATTTACTATTATATGTGCAAATTCATATTTAAGTAAAGATTATACGAAGACAGAGAACGAAAAAATAATGTTAGGAGGCATACCGGCTAAAGAAATCGGAGAGGGGTATAGAAGAATTTTTTCAGTTGAGATAGAGAAAGAGATCTCTGATATTTTTTCAAGAGAAAAATCAAGAAATACCATATTATATAAAAAAACATTTGAGGATGAGTATGATAGTATTATCAATTGGTTTCATGATGTTATGTGAATAAAATGGTAAAGATTAATATTTTGTCTCCAGGACGATTTCATGTATGTGATTTGGCTCGTGAGTTAGATCACTGTGGGTTTGATGTGAAATACTACTCTTTTGTACTCCCGAAAAGAACGGAAAAGTATGGACTTTCCAAGCGATGCTGTTGTAGTCTGTTTTATTGGCTATTTCCTTTTTTGTATCTGGAAAGGTGTTTGTTTAAGAAAAAAATATGGGCTAATATTCTCAGGAAGAATGTTCAAGATTTTGTGACAGCCCTTTTGATGAGACGGTGTGATGTATTAATAGCAATGAGTGGTGGCTTCCTTCGGTCAATTAACAAAGCGAAAAGTCAAGGCAGTCTTATTATAGTTGAGCGAGGCTCAAAACATATATTGGAGCAAAAGCGCATTCTTGATGAATTGAAAATGATTCATCCCCAAATAAACACGGTTCATGATATTAATGTAAGACGAGAACTTGAAGGTTATGAAATTGCAGATTATGTAGCCATACCTAGTCAGCATGTTAGGCGTAGTTTTGCAGTCCATCATTATCCGATGAAAAAACTATTTTTGAACCCTTATGGCGTAGATGTGTCGATGTTTCATCCATCAAGGGAGGTGGAAAAGAAATATGACCTAATCATGGTAGGAGGATGGAGCCTTCAAAAAGGCTGTGATTTGATAATCGATGCCGTAAGAATAACTGGATTATGCCTGTTACATGTTGGCGCATTGGTGGATTTGGATTTTCCAAATGAAGAAAACTTTACTCATATTAATCCAGTTGATCAGTCAGAACTTGTAAAATACTACAACATGGCAAAGATATTTATTCTTCCTTCAAGACAAGAAGGATTAGCAATGGTGCAAGTTCAAGCCATAGCCTGCAATTTACCCATTATAGGAAGTCCTAATTCTGGTGCACTAGATTTGAAACGGATGGTGGAGAGTCCAGAATATATTATAATAATCGAAGATTGGAATGTTTCATCTGTTGTTTCAGCCATTAATCATGCATTGGCTTTAAAGACCATACAGAATGAAAAACAATATGCAGGAAATGCAATCTATAATCTTACTTGGGAAGCATACGGCAAACGATATGCAGAATTTCTACGTTCAATCATTTCGGAATAGTTGTAAATCATTTGGTTATACACGATAATCTTTGATGGAGAGGTTTAATCTCAGAACTTCAGTTGATTATATATGGAATTTCCTCCTGGGAATTCTGATTATATCTGGTATATTAGAATTAATACTCTTTCCTAGTTTGGATAATATTGTAGGTACTGTCGTATCTATCGTAAGTCTCATATTATATGGAAGGTTTGTTTTTCGATATGATATTATGTGTAGCAGACCTATTAGTTTTATCGCATTTTCTGCCTTAATACTATTTATGTATCTTCCCTTGCCAATAACATTGCTTGATGGAAATGAAATGAGTCATCATCTATATTGTCCAAAAACAACTTATTTGTTACAGTTGGTCTATTTTGTTTGTTGTATCATTGCCTTTAATATGGCAGGTCGGTATAGCAGGAATCATCATGGTGTCAGGGTATTCCTCAAGAAATTAGGTTATTTCTCTACTCCATCCCTTTTGCAATTGTGGGTGCTTGGATTGATTGGATGGCTTTTCAAATATTTCCTCTTAAGTTCTCAGTTTACAGAAGAAAGTATAAACATGGCTGGTAAAGGTACGCTTTCAATCTTTGCTTCTTTTATATATGCACCATTACTTATCTTGTTTTATCCGTTGATAGGAGGAAGACCTGTTTACAAAAGCCATCAGATTTTCGTCATCTTTTATTTGTTGGCGATGATGATACTTCTTGTGGCTACCAATTCTCGTAATCAGGTTATTACCCCTTTATTCATGGTTCTGATATGTTTCATAATAATGTGTATATATAAACGACGGTTAAGACTGTCGGTCAAGCATATTGCTTTGTCTATATTATTGCTTTTCATCATAGTAGGACCGTTGAGTGATTTGGCATTTGCTATGTTGATGGCACGTTCTCAGAGACATAATACAGAGTTTACAACTTTGTTGAAAACAACATTGGATATTTATAGTGACAAGGAACATTTATACAAACTTAAGAGTATTACAGACAACGAAAATGAAGAATCAAATTATGTTTATACAACAGATTGGAACGAATATTATGTTTCCAGTATCTTCTTAAACAGAGTTTGTAATTATCGGGTAATAGATGCTTCCATCTATCATGCCCAAAGGGCTGGCATGCCTAACAAAATTATGCTTGATGATTTCTTGGTGCATTTGATGATTATGTTCCCTCAGCCTGTCGTTGATCTGTTATTTGGTCATATTGACAAATCAAAGTATGCCTATTCACCTCAAGACAAATTGTATGAAGTTAGTAGTAACGGAGCACTTCATGTGGGTTATAAGGTGGGGGGAGACGTTGGACTGGCATTATCCATGTTTGGTTTATTTGCCTTTCCAATTCTTATATTTGTCTATATGTTGGAATTCATCTTGTTCGATAATCTTGTTTATCGACGGCGTGGAGGAGTCGGTTTCTCCTTTCTTACCTTAATTAGCATTTATTCAACATATTTCTTGAGATTTCAGGTCGGAGGAGGTGTCATCTCTCATGTAAATTTCTTATTATGGGGATTCCCGTTCAATCTTGTTATGTTGTTAATAGTATATAATGTGGTAAAACGGATTGTACCCAGTGTCATAGAATAAGTCTGAATATGAAATTATTATCAGTAGGTTCAATGAATGGTGTGTCAAACACATGTGTTCATAGGCACTGGGCTATAAAGGATGTTGCAGAAGAGGTAGATACCGTCAATACATCTCATGCTTCAACTATATGGTATCGTATTACGCATCATCTTTTTTTAAGTGGATTACCACTGCGGTTACCCGATTTGGCTAAAGCCAACAAACAAATAAGGGAAAAGTTAGAGAAAAAACAATATGATATAGTTTGGATTGATAAAGGACTCACCATTACTCCTGAAACATTACAATATATCAAGACCGAAAGCCCTAATACGAAAATAGTTAGTTATTCGCCAGATAATATGGCGTTACGGCATAACCAATCACAGCAGTATCTGGAATGCGTATCTCTATACGATTTCTTTTTCACGACTAAGTCGTATATCCTTGATGATATGAGAAAACTTGGTGCACGTAGAATATACTTTGTTAATAATGCGTTCGAGAGTAGATTCCATTATCCACGTATTCTGAATGATATGGATAAGAAGAAACTATCTGCAGATGTATGTTTTATTGGGGCTTTTGAGCAGGAAAGATGGGAAAGTATCAAATACCTGGTGGATCACGGCATTTGCGTCACTGTATGGGGATCTGGGAAGTATTGGGGGCGCTATCTTAACTATAGTCCTAATTTAAGATTGCATTTAGGTGGATTGTTTTCCGATGATTATGCAAAATCATTTGCTGCTGCTAAAATAAACCTTTGTTTTTTGCGTAAAATGAATTACGACCAACAAACCACTCGTACAATGGAAATACCCGCCTGTGGCGGTTTTATGTTAGCAGAGCGAACAGAAGAGCACCTCGCTTTGTTCAAGGAAAATGAAGAAGCCGTTTTCTTTGGTTCAAACGAAGAACTCCTTGAGAAATGCCGTTATTATCTGAGTCATGATGATGAAAGAAAAGAAATTGCGAAAAAAGGATATAAGAGATGTATTGACAGCGACTATTCGAATAATGGCATGATTAGACGAGCAATTACCATTGTGATGACAGAATTATAATGATTATGAGAAATGATCTGTATGATATTGAAAAAGGTATTTTGATCATTCTTGTCGTAATTGGGCATTCTGTTAATACAAACTCAATTATTCATAATCTGATTTTCTCGTTTCATATGCCAGTCTTTTTCATGCTAACAGGACTGTTAAGTCATTGGAATTGTGAACACAAGGAGTTTCTTATTAAAAGAATTCGTGCCTATGTGGTTCCTTATTTCTCATGGTGTCTGTTGTTATTTCTGGTGTTTTGGATAGAAAATCCCATGAAATATATTGTAAGGATCATTTATGGAGGAGCGATGAATACAACCCATTATACATATCCTTTTTGGTTTATATGTTGTCTCTTTGTATCTTCTGTGATATTTAATTATTTGTGGAATCTACGTAAGTGGGTATTAGTTATTTTAATTTGTTACCTCTTTCTTTGGTACACTTATCTATATGATAAGTCAATTCCTTGCTTGCCTTGGTCACTAGAGGTGGCTCCTTTTGTGATCATGTATTTTTTTATTGGCTTTTATGTAAGTAGAATCGAAGAATTTGCTGTAGATCGCTGGGGGAGTTGGCTCTATATCGTTCCAGTTGCCATTGCTATTTATCTTGTAATTACACATATTTGTGGGTATTCTATGTTTACTATAACCATGAAAACAATGAAATTCGGATGTCTTCCGTTAGACATTATATATCCACTTACCTTTTATTTGGCGATCAAGGGAATCTGTATAATAGTTAATAATATTGAGACTGTCAAAAAAGTCTTTCTTTTAATTGGTAAAGCCTCTTTAGTTATAATGTTTACCCATGCATCTATTTTCAATATTTGCAAACAATTATCATTTACTGACTATTCGCAAGTTGTAGATGCTCCTCCCAGTTTTATAGTTATTGAAATAATGGTTGCCATAATGTTTGGGAGTGGAATCTTTTCGTTGTTTACCAGAAACAGGTCTTTGGCTTTTCTTTTTTTAGGGAAATATAATTATAAATGAATGTCCTATATATATACCGTCATCCCGATATGGGCTATTCAATAGGCAAAGTTTTCAAACCTGTTGAGGAGGACATGCGGAAATATGCGGAGGTGGATGCTTTATATCTCCCTGTGCCAAATTATTCGCCAAAAGGCTTGTGGCGGAACATAAAAGCCGCTCGGACGGCCATAAAGAATAAAAAATATGATGTTGTTCATATTACTGGAACTGAGAATTATCTGATTCCTTTTGTTAAGAAGGCGAAGATTGTAGTAACTGTCCATGATATTTGTTTTTTTACAGATTATTGGCCTAGTATTCGTGCTTTATTTAAGTATGTGTTCTTCATTCGTACTCTTTTATTTGCAGATGTGGTGACTTTTATCTCTGAGAAGAGCAGACAAGAAACGTATAGGTTCGTGAATCTGGGAAAGAAAGGCATTGTCGTGGATAATCCAATAGGAGATGATTATAAGTATTGTGCAAAGACCTTCAATGCAGTTTGTCCGGCCATATTGCATATCGGAACAAAGCCTAATAAAAATCTAGTAAATACAATAGAAGCATTGAAAGGATTTAAGTGCTCTTTAAGAATAGTGGGGAATGTTAATGCAGATATTATTCAACGCATGAATACATATCATATTGATTATTCTGTCGTAAACAACTTAACTGATGAGCAGATTATCGAAGAATATAAAAAATGTGATATAGTTAATTTCCCTTCATTAGAAGAAGGCTTTGGAATGCCAATTATTGAGGGACAAGCAATAGGTCGTTTAGTTATTACAAGCGACCGGCTTCCAATGAGAGATGTCGCAGGAAATGGGGCCATAATCGTAGATCCTGAAGATATTGTGTCTATTAGAAGAGGATATGAAGAAGCATTAAAGATGTATGATGAAATAGTGCGGCATGGTTTGGAAAACGTAAAGCGATTCTGTCTTGAGAAGATAACTGAGCAATATTTCAAGATTTATCAGAAAACCATATAATTGTGAAAGTCCTACATTCTGGAACATTGGCGGTATCTGCAGGAGGGCCTGCAATGAGCACTTATCTGACTTTAAAAGGATTGAGACAATTAGGGTTAGATGCCCAATTAATTATGGGGACACTTAAGGAGGGTGATAATATGAGAGGAGATGATGTGCCTATTCATTATGTTAAATCGAATCCGATGACTCCACTGGGTTTTGCACCATCATTCAAAAGGGATGTGTTGGGATTGGGCGATTATGATATTTATCATGCTCAAGGGGTATGGCAATGGAATACGTATGCTTTGGCAAGTGCTGCCAGACAATGTGGTAAGCCTTATCTGATTACTCCTCGTGGTATGTTATATCCTCAGGATATCAAAAAGTCGAATGCGTTTCTCAAAAAACTATCGCTGAAATTGCGCCTTTTGAATGATTTGAATGAAGCAGCATGTGTGCATGTGACTTGTGAGGAGGAAATGAAACATTGCAGAGACTTAGGGATTGTTTCTCCAATAGCGGTGATTCCCAATCCTGTTGAGATTAAAGATTATCCTTACCAGAAAGAAGATGGCGTACGCCGCATAGGATACTTAGGACGTGTTTCCAGACGAAAGAATATTGAAGGACTGATAGAGGCTTTTCATGAGTTGGGAAGTGAGGCTGAAGATGCAGAACTCCTGATTATAGGAGGTGGTGATAAGGATTATGAGCGAGAATTACATGGTTTGGTAACGAAATATCATTTGACTAATGTACGGTTCACAGGATTCTTGACAGGTGAGGAGAAAGACAAGGCATTGGCATCCTGCTCTGTATTGACTATTCCCAGCGAGTTTGAGAATTTGGGCAATGTTGTACTTGAAGGATTAGTGAGAGGAATCCCTTGCATTGCTACGACTGGGAGTCCTTGGAAAGAACTGCAGACGCATTATTGTGGTTGGTGGATTCCTTATACGCAAGCAGATATCACTAACGCTGTTAGGAGCGCATTGAATGCGACAGAAGAAGAACTTCAAACAATGGGACAAAATGGTCGCAAACTAATGGAAGAGCGATATCGTATGGAGGCGATTGCTGAAAAGATGAAGTCCCTGTATGAGTGGATATTGGGTAGTGGTGAAAAACCGGATTTTGTTTATTTTTGATTGATATGAAGGACAAGGTGATTAATATAGGAAGTGTTAGTCATGGAACCAAAATGCGAAGGGCTGTTTGGAACGTGACTTACGCCTTATTTTTTAGACCATTTCCTACACTGCTATTTTGGTGGTGGCGATGGCTGTTGCTGAGATTATTTGGAGCTGAGGTCTGTTTTTATGCCCATGTATATTCCTCAGTAAGGATTTGGGCTCCGTGGAATCTAAAGATGGAGAAGGGTAGTTGTCTTGGTCCTCATGTCATCTGCTACAATCAGGCAATGGTGACGTTAGAAGATCATGCTATTGTGTCGCAATATGCCTATTTATGTACTGCTGGTCATAAGATAGACAAACCGAATAACGCAAGTTCTGGATTGATTGTAGCCCCCATTACAATTGATAAAAATGCTTGGATTGGCACTCGTGCATATATTAATATGGGTGTTGAGGTTGGGGAAGGTGCCATTGTTGGTGCAACAGCCTCTGTTTTTAAGGATGTGGAACCTTGGACTGTTGTTGGCGGAAATCCTGCAACGTCTATAAAAAAAAGAGAATTAAAGTAGCAGATGCTTGATATAACGGTTATTATATTGACATATAATGAAGAAATACATATTCAAAGATGTATTTCTAATGCAAAAAAATTCGCTAAAGAGATTTTTGTTGTAGACTCTTTTTCAAATGATAGAACGGTAGAAATAGCGGAACGTATGGGGGCTAAGATATATCAACATAAATGGCTATATCCTGCAGATCAGTTTAACTGGGCTTTATGTAATCTGCCTATTCAAACAGAATGGATATGGAAACAAGATGCTGATGAGTGGTTAACGGATGAACTAATAACAGAACTCCATCAAAGAATACCCAATAATCCTCAATGCGTAAATGGATATACTGCACAGTGTTTGAGAAAATTCATGGGCAAAGAAATAAAGCATGGTATTATTCCTCTTATTTTGTTACGTCTGTTCAGATATAAGTATGGTTCAGTAGAAAATAAAATGATGGATGAGCATGTAATAATATCAGAAGGAGATATAGGTGCATTGCGACATCCTTTTTATGACGACAATCTAAATGGGTTGACGTGGTGGACGAATAAACATAATAATTATGCTACTAAGGAAGCAATAGAACTCCTGAAGACTGAATATGGACTGAGTGAATATGATGTAGTTCACTCTGGTTCACACTCGGAATCTATCAGAAAAAAGAAATTAAAGTATGTCAAACTTCCCTTATTTTGGCGCTCGTTTGCCTTGTTCGTATATAGATATTTCTTTCGTTTAGGCTTCTTGGATGGTAAAGAAGGTTTTCTGTGGCATTTTTTGCAAGGGTTCTGGTATCGCTCACTTGCAGATGCCAAAGTGTTTGAAATTAAGAAGAAGTTTAATCATAATCCCGACCAAATTAAGGCGTATTTAATAAAGAATTATGGAATCTAACACTCATACGGTCTCAATAATTGTGCCGGTTTATAATGTATCGGCATATATAGAACGCTGCATAAAGTCTGTGATGAATCAGACCTATAACGATATAGAGTGTATCATTGTGGATGATGCTACACCTGATGACAGTATTGTCAAGTGTGAGCGGCTGATTGCAGCGTATGATGGTCCCATCCGTTTCTCAATACTCCATCATCAGCAAAACCGTGGCCTTTCTGCGGCAGGGAATACAGGTACAGAAGTTGCCACAGGAGAGTATTTATATTATTTGGACAGTGATGACGAGATTACATCTGATTGTGTTGAGACGTTACTGAAGCCTATGATAGAGGATAACTCAATAGAATTAGTACAAGGAAATCATATTGAGGAACAGGATGGTCAGGAAATGATTTATTATAAAGGTTCATCACCTATCTACATTTCCAACAGAGATGAGGTCTATAATCATTATTTAAAATATCATCATATTTGTGCTTGTGCATGGAATAAATTGATGAGGAGTTCATTTGTAGAGCATTATCAGTTGTATTTCAAAGAAGGAATATTGTATGAAGACAGACTATGGATGTTTTATGTGCAAAAGCATTTGAAGATAGTCTATATTTGTAAGGACATTACTTATTATTATCATATCAGACCTCATTCAATTACTAGAGAGAAAGGAAAGGCGGTTGGCAATAGTTGTCATATAATATATCAGGATATCCTAAATCACCTGACACGAGGTGATGAAAAGACAGAACTCTGTGGTTATGCTTATGGATTCTGCAAACCGTATTGCATATATGTGAATGAAGTACCGGCCTTGAAGGATACATATAATCTCTATCGGCAACAGGCAAAACGTTTTAAATGTTGGTATGTATATATTCTTTTAACGCTTGTTGGAGTCGTGAGACGGTTCGGTAATCCTATGGGAATATTGAAACTGCTTCATACAATCCGCTGGAGATTGATGGAACTGCCAGATGTTATCTTCAATAGAAGTAGAAAGTGAAAGTATCCATTATAACGACTTGTTATAATCGTGTCTCAACGATTAGAGATGCCATTGAGAGTGTTCTCTCTCAGGATTATCCTGACATAGAATATATCATTGTGGATGGAGCCAGTACTGACGGCTCGGTTGAAGTCATCAGGAGTATGATGAATGATTTGCGATGGAAAGCGTCGTTTAAGTTTGTGTCTGAGCCTGATGGTGGTATGTACGAGGCTATCAACAAGGGTATCCGAATGGCTTCGGGTGACATTATCGGGCTAGTACATTCGGACGATATGCTGTATGACAGTGGTGCCATTTCGGATCTAGTCGGGATGTTTGAGAAAACTGGGGCCGACTTTGTATATGGTGATGGTATATACGTTCATGCTAATAATATTGATAAGGTGGTGCGTTATTGGAAGGGTGGCTTTTTTCACAGGTGGAAGGTCAGACTGGGTTGGCTACCCCTGCATCCGACATGCTATATCCGTAGGGATGTGATGCTGAGGGAGGGATTGTACGACGAGTCGTACAGAATTGCTGCTGACACGGAACTCCTTGTGAGATATCTCTATAAGGCCCGATTGAAGGTGGCATATATGAAACGCCTTGTTATCCGGATGAGAATGGGAGGACTATCGACGGACAGCGAAAAGCGCAGACAGATGTGGGATGAGGATATCAGATTGTATAAGGCTCATGGGTTTGCGGCTCGGTCAACGAAGTTGATGAAAATGATGTGGAAGGTTCCACAGTTCATCCGAGCATTTAATATGCATTCTTATCCTGAAAGATGATCTTTCTGACTGTCAGCCAGATGATGCGGATATCGAGCCAGATGGTCCAATGTTCCATATACCAGATGTCACGTTTGACACGCTCCTCCATCTGCCATAGTTCCTTTGTCTCACCACGAAAACCACATACTTGCGCCCAACCTGTTACCCCAGGTTTGACAAAGTGACGCACCATATACTTGTCTATCAGTTGTGAGTATTGCCTTGTATGTTCCAGCATGTGTGGCCTTGGACCAACGATAGACATATTGCCTCTCAGGACATTGAAGAATTGGGGGAGTTCGTCAATGTTAAGTCTACGCATAAAACTACCGAACGGGTATTTTCTCGGATCATCCTTTGTCGCCTGCACTTTGTCCGCATCTTGGTTAACTCGCATAGAGCGGAACTTATAGCAGTAGAAGTTCTGACCATCCAGACCTGTACGCAATTGCTTGAAGAATACGGGTCCTGGACTTAGAATTTTGATAAGAAGGGCGATAATCGGGAAAAAGGCAATCGTCGGTATCAGGAACACAATGGAAAACACAATGTCGAACAGACGTTTTAGTGCCTTGTTGACCGGGTTCTGTAGCGGATTCTCGTGGGTGGTATACACCTCGATGTCGTCAACGAACTCTTTCTTCAGGTTGATGCCAATGGTCTCCAAAGAAACCTGAACATAATAGAAGCGCTTGACGTTCTGGTCGCACATCTGCGAGATCTTTCTGATAGTTTCCTTTTCACGACGGGGGAGGCATACATATATCTCATCACCTAAGGTTAGGTCCTCTGGGTGCTCCTGTTTTTCCAGAAATTCCTTCAGAGTACCTAACCTTATGAGTGCATCTGCTCCTCCTTCTATCTCCTCGTCGGCATAATAACCCATGATCTTGTAACCTAATGTCGGGTCTTCCTTCAGTTTCGTATAGAGATTCAACAGTTCAGGGTCAGAGCCGACAAAGGTCACACATCTGGTATTACCACCCGACTGGCGATAGAACTTTACGAGGAACCGCTCCAGATATCTCATGAGGAGGAGTAGGATGAAAAAGACCGTTCCAATCCTCAACAGCGCATAGCCTACCGCCAGATGGTGATCGACAGTCTTTAATATCAGATAGGCTGCAATGGTCTGTGTCACCACCAATAGGACAATGCGCCTGAGAATGTCTGCCGATGAGACCAGACGCAGGTGGATGACCGTATAGAATCTGTATTCCCCTATGGCTAACGCCAGGTTACAAACCACCTGAAAGACATTGCCTTTGTCGAAACTCCAAAGATGCATCTTCGGGTCCCAAGCCAAGAAGGCTATCAGTAATGCATTGAGGATAACGAAATCTCCAATGATGATAGCCCACTTTATCAGGTTGTTTGACTGGTTGTTGTTCCTCATGAACCACTACCGCCAGAGTGACCATTGTATGCAGGGTCACTACCAGCCACAGTCACAGTAGAAATCGTTCTACCCCAGACTCGAGCGGTAAACGATATGTCACCATAGTTGAACGTCAAGTCAAAATATTTCTGAACGACCTTAATCGATGCTTTGCCAGAATCAGAAGACGTGAAAGAACCTTGTTCTGCAGAATCTGTGCTCTTCTCACCAAATTTGTTCTTGATGAAGAAGGCGATGATTCCTGTGACATCATAATCAAGACCGATCTTCCTGGTATAATTGTATGTATTCTTGCCAGCAGTGACTGGGACGTCTGTCTGCTCTAACACAGAGACTTCGCCAGACTTGATCGTCACGAGATCAGGATTAAACAGCATCTCCCAGAGAGAGAAGTGATTAACCTTGTATTCTGCGACACCACTAAACTGGACAACACTCTCAATCTGCTCGCCTTGGTTTTCGATCGTAAGTTTCTTGCCGGCCAACAGTGGACTGACCTTTAACTTCAGGGTGACAGGGCCGCTGAATGTAGAACCGTCAGGAGTACAACCCATACCAAGTCCCATGGTGTAGTCTTTGGTGTCAACAGGCTTGCCTGCTTGTAAAGCATCTGCATTGATGATGTTCGGGGCATTCAAGAATGCCGATAAAGAGAAATCGTCAATGGAATTGCCTGAAACCACCGTCGTACCGCCAGGGATGATCAGTTGGGCCTCAATATCAAACAGTTGGGCTGTGAAGACAATGTCAGAAGTGGATGCTGCCACGTCTGACTGCGACTTCGTCTCAGTAGGCTTCTTAGTGAAGACAAAAGCGATACTGGCGCAATTGATGTTGCTTGAGAAATTGACGATGGCTGTCTGTGATTCCTTTTCATAACCGTCTGCGTTGACCAATTTTGCAGTTACCTTGGCAACCTTGGTGCCTGCTGCAATACCAGTAAAGTAAGCCGTGTTCGACTTGTCTGTAGAAATGGTCTTTGTGGCAGGCACATCAATCGAGTAGGTCACCTCTGCGTTGGAGGTGGCAATGATAGAGCAGTTCTCGTCTGCAACGGAAACTACTACTGGCTTTACCGAGTCATCAGACTTCGAGCATGATGACACCAATGACACTGCTGCAAGCATGGCAACAGCCAGTGTTACAAATCTCACATTTTTCATAATTGTATAATTGAAACGTTTATTATTATTCATGACGCTTTAAGTCTCCATTTAGTAACTTTTGTGTATATTGTGCCACGTGGACGGGTTGCCAGTAATGGGCCGAACGGTTTTCGTCTGGACGTGTCTCAATGTATTTACCCATCTGCTGATCGTAGTACTTATAGTACGACTCAATCGAGTATTCCCAGTCAAAATAGTCGGGCAGTTTCAGGCGTACAGCACCTTTGCGCATCTGCCTCTTGGAACCAAGGGGAATGGCAAAATGGAATCCCCCATTTTTCTCCCCACCAGTCAATAACCCGTAGAGTCCGATGGTATAGTCACCAAAGTGACGGGAAATATCAAGCCTGGCACCATAGTCACCGAATACGAATCGTCCACCCATGAACTGGGCCTGAAGACGTGTGTGTGGCTCATAATAGTCCGCCTTTCCAAAGAAACTGAACTTGTCTGGGCTTTTGATGTCATAGTGGCCGTCGTTCACAATGGCATCGCCAGTATAACTGGCCTCTGCACCAATCGTAAGGTTGGGCGTGGCATGATAGGCCAGGCGCAGATCAACGCCTATGCGGTCGAAATAGAAAAAACCTCCAGCAAGAGTGGCCTGAAAACGACCGTTGCTTGAGGTGATGTCCTGTGCAATATCTGCGATACCCACACGGACATAGGTAGAACTATTGATAGTCTGTACGTCATAACTGACAGGAACAATCGCCTGTAGCGTAATACGATTACCTTTCCAGAGACTCGTTTCCATCGTAGGAGCAAGTGAAGCCACGTATTCAAATGGCGTGTTAAAGCGGTGGTTGATCCAGGTAAACATCGGATATACGGTGAAGTCAACCTTCGCTGTGGAGCGATTGCTCAACTTAGTAAATCTGGTGGCAATCTCTATGTCATGAAAATCATAGTCGCCTTTCACGCTCCATTGTCCATTTGCTCTTGTTGCGGTCAGGGCCATCTGTGGCATCTGATTTTCCAACAACATGACTTTAAAGGTGCTTACATTCGGAAATAATCTCCCCAATTCCTCTACACCTACTGCTGCGCCGTGATATGTGCCTCGATAACTCACAGACTCAAATACCGCATATACCACTTGGTCACCCTTCTCTGTCACACGCACATTCTCAAAGCCGAGTTCTGCTAATCGTTCAGCAGCATCTTTTGCGTTTGCTGCCAACAGACTTGCCATCGGCAGGAGGAGAAGTATCAGTGTAATAATATGTTTTCTGATCATATGCGCGTATTTAATATTTAATGGTATATTGGTAACTGATAGTCGCATTAAAGCCCTTAAACTCCCTCGTGAAACAAGTCACGTTCAGATGACGAAGCAGAAAAGCACTTAATCCCACATTGTATCCCTCTGTATCATACTCCCCCATCACCCTTAAGTCTGGGAAGAAGGTGGGCGCAAAAGTCAGGCCTCCCATCACACCGTCGTAGGTTGTACCTTCCTTCAGGTGATGAGCATAGCCTACAGTTGCCTCAAAGGTTCCAATATTATCAATGGGAAAATGTTTCGATGCGACACCATAGACACAGGCATATTGACTCCTCCCGTGGCTGGAATAGAAATCGTTGCTGCCTACCACCACAGCCGGCCAGTATTTCCCCTCTTTCAGCGGTCGTAGACGTACCGATGTTGAACGGTCCTGCTGATAGAAACCCACCTTAGGGTCGGTTTCAGACTTTTGTGTCTTGAGAAACGTCTCACGAAGCGTAATCTCCATCCAGGAGAAAGGCGTAAACGAAATGTAATAAAGAAAGGTGTTATAATCCTTCTCGTATAACAGTTCTCTTTGAATGAAACTGGCACCACCGTCGAAAGTACCTGCCGGTCGCATGTCTGCTGTGGCTACATTCATCATTCCATTGGTGCCTATAACTGTCTGAGCCTGACAAGGAATTAATGCGAAAACAATCAAGAGTATGGAGATGATGAACTCCTCAAAACCCTTATTATGGTATAAAACACCCCTTATTTTCATCTATGGTTCGATTTTTGTTTGCAAAATTACCACTTTTTTTTTAAATACAAGGAGTTTTTCCTTTTTTTTCTAATATCCATCCTTTTTTTTGACCTTAAAATATTTGGTAGTCTCACAACTATTGTTTAATTTTGCAAGCGATTTCTAAAGTTCAACATTAAAATAATATATTATTATGGCACAAATGAATTTTGGTGGCGTGGTAGAGACAGTTGTCACCAGCAAGGAGTTCTCTTTGGAGAAAGCACGTGAAGTATTGAAGAATGAGACCATCGCTGTGATCGGCTATGGCGTTCAGGGTCCTGGACAGGCCTGTAACCTGCGCGACAACGGCTTTAATGTCATCGTAGGCCAGCGTCAGGGTAAGACCTACGACAAGGCGGTAGCCGACGGTTGGGTGCCCGGTGAGACATTGTTCTCGATTGAGGAGGCTGCCGAGAAGGGCACCATCCTCTGCATGTTGCTCTCTGACGCTGGTCAGATTCAGCAGTGGCCCGTCATCAAGCAATATCTGAAACCAGGTAAGACCCTGTATTATTCTCACGGCTTCGCTATCAACTGGAGCGACCGCACGGGTGTGATTCCCCCGAAGGATGTGGATGTAATCATGGTGGCTCCGAAGGGTTCTGGTACGAGCCTGCGCACAATGTTCTGTGAGGGTCGTGGTCTGAACTGCTCGTACGCTGTTTATCAGGATGCTTCTGGTAAGGCTAAGGAGAAGACGATTGCTTTCGGTATCGGTATCGGTGCAGGTTATCTGTTTGAGACCACCTTCCAGCGTGAGGCGACCTCTGACTTGACTGGTGAGCGCGGCAGTCTGATGGGGGCCATCCAGGGACTGCTGCTGGCACAGTATGAGGTGCTCCGCGAGCACGGACACTCTCCCTCGGAGGCTTTCAATGAGACCGTTGAGGAACTGACACAGAGCCTTGGCCCGCTCTTCGGTGCAAAAGGTATGGACTGGATGTATGCCAACTGTTCGACCACCGCTCAGCGTGGTGCGCTGGACTGGGCTCCCCGTTTCCACGATGCCATCAAGCCTGTGATGGAGTGGCTGTACTACTCTGTTCAGACGGGTAATGAGGCACAAATCACCATCGATGCCAACTCGAAGCCCGACTACCGTGCCGGCTTGGAGAAGGAACTGG
>JAFWTK010000113.1 GCA_017518935.1 Prevotella sp. | reverse complement strand
TTTGAACTTCAGGATGCTGTGATGAAGGTAAATAAGGACTATAAGACCTATATCGGACAAATAATTCACAACAAGTATATGACGGAGATGGTGACCAAGGGCGATGGTAAGGATCGTTATGTGACCATTCCGAAGATGATGTCGTTTCGTGTGGACAACACGTTGGCACAGCCCAATACTGAGTTTGTCACTTTGACACTGACAGAGTTGGATTCGCGCCGTGTGTTCTATAAGGATGTCACGTTTATTAATCCTGTAGGCAAGGCCAATGCCCGTGCCAAGCAGGAGGAGTACTTCGGCTATCTCTTTGCTATGGGTGAGGGACAGGCTCGTGAGACCTCTCAGGCTGCCCGTGCCGCCATTCAGCAGGGGCGTGTCATCGTCGGTATGAGTGAGGATGAGGTGATTCTGGCAATGGGTGAGGAGCCTTCACGCAAGGAGTCTTCCAGCGATGGTCGTTCTCTGTGGTTCTACCAGCGTTCAACAGGTTATCTGACAGTGACCTTCGGACGTAACGGACGTGTGGAGAATTACACCACTCCGGCTGAGAATAAGAGTAAGAAGACACAAGCCCGCCGTAAGGCTGCTACGAAGCCTAAGGCTAATAATGACTGGCAGCGTAACAATGGTACACCACTATAAATAATAAATCCCAGCCATATGGCTGGGATTTGTTTTTTATTTCTGATCCTTGATGGCTTCCATGATCTTTGCTTCCAGTTCCTCGCAAAGTTCGGGGTTGTCTTTCAGCAGTTCCTTCACGGCATCACGGCCCTGGGCCAGTTTCGATTCTCCGTAAGAGAACCATGAACCGCTCTTCTTGATAATGCCGTACTCGACACCCAGATCAACGATCTCGCCAATTTTTGAAATGCCCTCACCGAAGGTAATCTCAAACTCAGCCTTACGGAAGGGAGGTGCTACCTTGTTCTTCACAATCTTCACACGCACTTGGTTACCAATGGGCGTGTCGCCATCCTTCAAGGTCGTCACCTTGCGGATATCCAGACGGACAGAGGCATAAAATTTCAGGGCGTTACCACCAGTGGTCGTCTCAGGATTGCCGAACATCACACCGATCTTCTCTCTCAACTGGTTGATGAAAATACAGGTGGTGTTGGTCTTCGAGATAGTTGATGTCAGTTTGCGGAGTGCCTGACTCATCAGACGGGCCTGCAAACCAACAGCCGAGTCGCCCATGTCACCTTCGATTTCCTTCTTCGGTGTCAGTGCTGCCACAGAGTCGATGACAATGATGTCAATGGCCGACGAGCGGATCAGTTGGTCTGCAATCTCCAAGGCTTGCTCACCGTTGTCGGGCTGAGATATATACAGGTTGTCGATGTCTACACCAAGATTGGCGGCATAGAAACGGTCGAAGGCATGCTCTGCATCGATGAATGCTGCAATACCGCCAGCCTTCTGGCACTCGGCGATGGCATGGATGGCCAGCGTGGTCTTACCAGATGACTCCGGACCGTAGATCTCAATGATACGTCCTTTCGGATAGCCGCCCACGCCAAGGGCTGCATTCAGTCCGATACTACCTGTCGGAATCACTTCCACATTCTCGATTTTTTCTTCGCCCATACGCATGATGGAGCCTTTGCCGTAGTCTTTTTCAATTTTCGACATGGCTGCCTGCAGGGCCTTCAACTTTTGCTGTTGTGGAGTCAGCAACTCCGTAGATTCTTCTTTCTTCGCCATAGATTTTAGAAATTTAAGAGTTAATAATTATAATTCGAGGTCGCCATCGAACACTTCGTGCCAAGGCAGGCCTTGTTTGTTCAGTTGTTCCATAAACGGATCGGGGTCAAAGTCTTCCACGTTCCATACACCAGGTTTCTTCCAGATGCCCTTCACGAACATCATCGCACCGATCATGGCGGGTACACCCGTGGTGTAACTCACGCCCTGCATACCTGTCTCCTTGTAGGCCTCCTGGTGCTTGCAATTGTTATAGACATAGTAGGTGTGCTCCTTGCCGTCCTTAATACCACGGATGCGACAACCGATACTGGTTTCGCCCTCATAGTTCTCTCCGAGGTCCTGCGGATTGGGCAGTACGGCTTTCAGGAACTGCAAAGGCACAATCTTCACCTTGGCTGTGCCTGAACCATCAGCAAGAGGTGCCTCATACTCAATTTCGTCGATGCGGCTCATGCCGATATTCTGGATCACATCGAGGTGTTTCAGGTACTGCTCGCCGAAGGTCATCCAGAAACGACCCTGTTTAATGGTGGGATAGTTCTTCACCAGCGATTCCAGTTCCTCATGGTGCAGCAGATACGACTCACGTGGTCCGATGTTGGGATAGGTGAGGGGCTTGTGAATCTCCAGCGGCTCCGTCTCTATCCATTGCCCGTCCTTATAATAGAGTCCCTTTTGCGTGATTTCGCGGATGTTGATCTCTGGATTGAAGTTCGTGGCGAAGGCGTGGTGATGGTCACCAGCGTTACAGTCTACGATGTCAAGGTAGCGGATCTCGTCGAAGTGGTGCTTGGCAGCGTAGGCTGTATAGACACCACTGACACCCGGGTCGAATCCACAGCCGAGAATGGCTGTCAGACCAGCCTGCTCGAAACGGTCCTTATAGGCCCACTGCCAGGAATATTCGAAGTGTGCCTCATCCTTCGGCTCGTAGTTGGCTGTGTCGAGATAGTTACAGCCACAGGCCAGACAGGCGTCCATAATCGTCAAATCCTGATAGGGTAGGGCAAGGTTGATCACCAGTTCGGGCATGTAGGAGTTGAACAATGCTTTCAGTTGTTCTACATCGTCAGCATCTACCTGTGCCGTCTTGATGTCCATTTGATAACCTGCTTTATGGATGTCGGCCACAATCTTGTCACACTTTGCCTTTCTGCGGCTGGCAATCATAAAATCTGTAAACACGTCGGCATTCTGTGCTATCTTGAATGCCGCTACCGTTGCGACGCCTCCGGCGCCAATCATCAAAACTTTTGCCATAGTCTTTTATATTTTTTCACTTTTCACTTCTTCTGCGCGAATGCCGAGGGCGGCCATTAGGGAATAGCCTAGGATTTCCTGTTGGAAAGGGCCTCCCGTCATGGGCTGCATGGCGAACACTGTGATGCGCTTGTCATCATCCGTCTTGCGAAGAGCATCGCGTACCTTATTATATATATAAGGGTCTTCGGCGTTGGGAATCACCATCACGCGCTTCACCTCCTTCTGGGTGCAGACCAGTTGTAGGGTGTCGATGAACTGCTGCTCACTGCCCACGATGTCCTCCGCAGGATAGGCATTGATGACGAACTCGCCGAGTTGATCCTTGAAGGCCTTACCGTTCAAGTCCTCGTAGTTTCCTGGGACGAAATTGTCCATCGCTTTCTTCTGCTTGTCGTGCAACAGGATGACCTGCGTCTCCTGCTCCCCTTCACGGATTCCTCCGTCGAGAGCCACACAGTCTATCCACTTGGCAAAGTCTGCCTGTGGAATGCGGCGCCCTATCATGCGCTCAAAGTTCACAATCAAATTGAATGCGACTTTGTCGACGTAGTCCGCGTCAACCAGTATCACGTTGTTATTCATACTAGAAGGCAAAGATACGAATTCTTAAGGATATAGCCAAGAATATAGACTATTATTTTTTATTTTTTTCGATAAATTTGGTGTTTTCCTTGCTTATTTGTACCTTTGCACGCACTTTCGCAGTAATAAAGAATAAGAAACAGTAAGATATGTCTACATTATCCCTACTTATTGTCGTCGTCTTTTGCATCGGCTACCTGTGCATTGCCTTGGAGGGCGTGACGAAAATCAACAAGGCAGCCATCGCGCTGCTAATGTGTGTGTTGTGTTGGACATTGCTGATGACCGGTCCTGCTGCCTATTATCCCAATTTGTCGGAGGGTGGCCTGATTCATCACATCAGTGAGGTGATAGAGCACCATCTGGGCGATGCCGCCGGCACGCTGTTCTTCCTGATGGGAGCCATGACCATCGTCGAGATCGTTGACTCCAATGGCGGTTTTAACTTTGTGCGTGACACCATCAAGACACGATCTAAGCGCAAACTCATGTGGCGTGTGGCCCTGATGACTTTCTTTCTCTCCGCCATCCTCGATAACCTGACAACAAGTATCGTGATGATTATGGTCCTGCGCAAACTGGTGCAGAGCCAGACAGACCGACTGCTCTATGCTGCCCTTGTAGTTATTGCCGCCAACTCCGGAGGTGCTTTCTCTCCCATCGGCGATGTCACCACTATCATGCTCTGGATCAAAGGGGTCATTACCACGCAGGGTGTTATCAGCGAGATATTCGTTCCTTCGCTGGTGTCGATGCTGGTGCCTGCCTTCATCCTCCAATTCCAGTTGAAGGGAAAGTTCGATAAGTCGCAGAACCTGCCGAAGGCTGATATCAGCCAGTTCACAAAGGCCCAGCGCAATGTCATTTTCTGGTTGGGAGTAGGTGGCTTGTGCTTCGTACCGATTTTTAAGACCATTACCCATCTGCCTCCATTTATGGGCATCCTCCTCGTGCTTGGCATCCTATGGACAGTCACGGAGATATTCCACCACAACACCGCTGAGGATGATACGATGGCCCAGCGCGTCAGCGACCTCCTCTCGCGTATCGATCTTTCTACAATCATGTTCTTCCTTGGCATCCTGATGGCCGTAGCCGTGTTGCAGGAAATCGGTGTGCTCACCATGTTGGGCAGCGTGCTTGATACCACCTTCGAGGGTAACCATTATCTGGTGACAGGCATCATCGGTGTGTTGTCATCCATCGTCGACAATGTGCCGCTTGTGGCAGGATGTATGGGTATGTATCCTGTGGCCGCTGCTGGCGATATGGCTGTTGACGGTATCTTCTGGCAATTGCTGGCCTACTGTGCAGGAGTCGGCGGCTCGATGCTCATCATCGGCAGTGCCGCCGGTGTCGTCGTCATGGGCTTGGAGAAGATTACCTTCGGCTGGTATATGAAGAAGATCACGTGGGTTGCCTTTGTCGGCTACCTCGCTGGCATTCTCATCTACTGGCTTGAACGTATGCTGCTGTTCTCATAGCATCGGCAGTTCTTTCGGAATCCATAGCCAGAAGGTAGAGCCTTTGCCTTCACCTTCGGAGATCACACCAATCTGGCCGTTGCAACGCTCAGCGATGGACTTGCAGATGCTGAGGCCGAGACCTGTGCCTTGTACGAAGTCATCGAGTTTGACGAAACGCTCGAAGACAGCATCCTGTTTCTCCTTAGGAATACCGGCTCCTGTGTCTTCGCAGTAGAGATAGATACCGCCGTCCTGTTCACGGTAGCCCACCTTGATGTGACCGGTTTTCGTGTACTTCACGGCATTGGTGGTGAAGTTGGTAAGAACCTGCTGGATACGACCCTTGTCGAGCACAGCGGGGAAGGTCTCGTAGGGGTTGTCCTTGATGAAAGGGATGCCTGCCCCGGCCACACGCTGTTCCAGGGTCTGGCAGATATCGTCGAACACCTGGGCGAAGTCGCACGGCATGGGTTCGATGGCGAGAGCCTGACCCATGCTGGATGCTTCAAGGATATCGTTGATGAGGCGCAACAGCATATCGCAGTTGTTGCGGATAATACGGATAAATTCTATACGCTCGGTTGGAGTCTCAACCATTTGGAGAATGTCGCTGAAACCAACGATGGCATTCAGTGGTGTGCGTATCTCGTGGGTCATGTTGGCGAGGAAGGCGGCTTTCAGGTGTCCGGAGTCCTCTGCGCGGGCAGATTCTTCCTTCAACTTCTGCTGGGCTTCCATCAAGTCAGTAATGTTGCGTGCCACGCCGAAGTATTCGACGAGCCTGCCCTTCTCGTCGAAGATTGGGATGCCGCTGATGGCGTACCACACGGGGCTGGCGACCATCGGCGTGTAGTTGTAGTGGTGGATGATGTTGATAGACTGGTGCTGGCTGATGAGTTCGCGCAGATTGTTCATCGATTCCTTGCGTTCCTTCTCTGGTACACCGGCAAAGAATTCCTCAAAAGTTTCCGTATAGCCTTTCTCGTGGGGATTCACCGTGAAATGGATGGTCTCCTTCTTGGCGTCGAAGTTCCAGATGAACATCTCGCTCTGTTCCAGCAGGTAGCCCAACTGCTCTTCGTAGCGGTTGATGGACTCATTCGCTTTACTGATTTCCTCATTATGCTTGCGCAGTTCCAGATAAATGTTCCGCTCGGCTGAGATATCGCGGGCGGTGATGATATAATAGATGAGGTGGTCGTTGTCGTCGAACACGGGTTTGATACGTATCTCCATGTAGACATTGACATTGTTTTCAGGGATAACCAGATGGTGACAACCGTGTAGAGGCTCACGGCTCTCAGGGGTGAAGTCTCCTTTGATGGTAGGGACGTCAAAGAGGTCGATACTGCGGAAATAGGAGGCATTTTCGTCGGTGATGCCAAAGAGATTGCGCATCTCCTGATTGAAGTCGAGCAGATGGCCTTTGCTGTCATAGAACGACATCGCCACGATATTGGTGTCGAACACCTTCATGTATTTATTCCATAAGTCTCTGTTCTCGCGCTCTTCCTGCAATTCGTGAGTGATGTCCTTAGTCGTATAGACGATGTACTTGGTTTTGCCGTCCTCAATTTCGGCAATGGCATTACCGTAGTAGTTCCTCCACTCCGGGTGTTCGTCGGTGCCACGGTTGAACAGGATCTTGATGTCAAACTTCTGTTGCTCACCACGGATGAGTCTTGTGTTGCACTCATGCAGATATTTGCCTTGTTCGGGGGGCATACGTCTGATAAACTCCTGAGGTATCATGGTCTCTGAAGGCAATATCTGGCCATGCAGATTACGGAGAAGATTACCTTCTATGTCATATTCTATGACTGAGAAATCACCCATGCCAAGGGCTGTCTTCATCATACTGTTGAGTTCCGCTGACTTGCGGACGGCAGCATTGACACGTAGGGTAATGAGGCGGTTGATGAGGAATCCTGCAAAGATGGCCAATGCAAGGAAAAGAAGAATGATGAGGGATACAGGCGAGGTGTTGTCGTGAACGCGCTCGGGGTGGAACCA
>JAFWTK010000112.1 GCA_017518935.1 Prevotella sp. | reverse complement strand
TGTCACCATCGAGGGCAGCAGTCATCTGCTGGTACTCCAACCACTGGTCACGGACAAACTTCAGGCGATCATCACCCTGGGCTGTCTCCAGATACTTGTCGGTGGTCTCGATGAAACGAGTGGACAGATTGTTCTGCTTCTGCAGCGTGGTGTAAGCCAGTGAGGCGTTGATGGTGGACTGGGCCAAGTCGGGGCACTCCTCACCACCAAGGGCGGCATTCAGTTTTTCGGCTGACTCTGCCAGC
This sequence comes from Prevotella sp., assembly GCA_017518935.1. Lineage (GTDB taxonomy): Bacteria > Bacteroidota > Bacteroidia > Bacteroidales > Bacteroidaceae > Prevotella. The sequence goes on along the minus strand of JAFWTK010000112.1, from coordinate 1,837 downwards.
GAACTGGTAACATTGTTCACCATTTCGATATTGGCGTTCATATCCTTGAGCACCTCGGCAAATGCGGGGATGTTGCCGGCTACCTCATTCGACATATCAACCAGCGTGGCGAACTGGACGGCGCGTCTCTGCATTACAACCTGGGCTGTCACAATATCATCCTTGAAGGCAGAGTCGGTCTGAAGGAGTTCTTCCATATTAGTAAGTTTCTCGGAAACTTGCTCACGAGAGAATCGGGCAGCCTTGCCGATATCGCCATCTGTCTCGTTGGTATCTACTGGCCAATCAACATAGTGAGAGATAATCAACCCGATGGCGCATATTGCTACCACTGAACACAGGATAATAATACTTTTCTTTTTCATACGCCTAAAAATTAATATTATTGTTCTTTTCTTAGATGTCAAATTTCATTTCTATGACATTGATTTTGCAAAAATACAATGTTTTTTACTATTTTCCAAACTTTTTTGAGTTTTTTTCGCATAGTTGCTGCAACACTGGTACATTTTCACGACAAATCAACCAAATTGCCTTGATTTCTGTCGTATGTCCTTAATGCTTGTTTGCGTGCTAATATTGCATGTATTCAGAGAGGTTGACTGTCTTTAATGCGTTATTTTGGTAAGAAAGTTGGTGCTCACCACTTAAAAGTTAGTCCTCACAACTTTTTTCTAATGAAAATTAAGTAATTTTGTAGCCGAATTTAAACACAGTACAGAAACAATGATAAAATTGGAAGAATTAAAGACCTGGTTCCTGATAGCAGTTCTGACCATTTGCGGAACGGCCAGTTTTGCATCATGCTCTTCAAATGAGGACAATGCAACAGAACAGAGCGACAATGGCAAAGTAGCAGAGATCCTGGATCGAGGCACGATCCTCTTTGGTACTACTGGCGACTATCGTCCGCTTTCCTTTAGGGAGGCTGACGGGACTTACTGGGGCTTTGGTATTGATGTCGCAAACGAGATAGCAAGAAGGCTAGGAATAAATATAGAGTTCATAAAGACCTCATGGCCTACGTTGACGGCAGATGTATTGGCAGAGCCTCAGAAGTTCGACCTTGCCATTGGTGGGATAACCATTACCGATACCCGACGGGAAACGATGCTAATGAGCGACGGCTATCTGGCTAACGGCAAGACTATCCTTTGCAGGGCTTCGGAGGCAGACCACTACAAGTCGTTGACCGACATAGACAAGCCCGAAGTGACTGTCATGGTGAATCCTGGGGGACTGAATGAGATATTTGCCAACGAGAACCTAACTCACTCAAATATAGTCGTTCACCAAAAGAACGAGGAAATACCGACACTTGTAGCCGAAGGTGCAGCCGACGTGATGATAACGGAAATTACAGAGGCTCCTTATTATGTGCAGACTGACACCCGACTTGCAGCCCCACTATTGAACGCTCCATTTACTCATAGTGAAATTGGTGTCCTCATGCAAAAGGGACAGGAGGATCTCTTGCAGATAGTGAACAATGTCATCCGTCAGATGAAGTCCGACGGTTCTCTTCGGAAACTGCATGAGAAGTACGGGCTAGTATATGCCTACGAATAAAAAGAGATAATAACTGATGGACTACCTGCCTAAAGACCCTGCAATACTGGTTTCAAGCGTCAACATGCTTCTGAGGGATGAAGAGTTTGACACTCTGGAATCCTTGTGCTATAACTTCGGGATCTATCTCATCAGCATCAACGTGGCCACTTTCTTCGTGTACGGTATCGACAAGTGGAAAGCGAAGAAGTCCAAGTGGTGTATAAGAGAAACCGCACTATTGGGACTGGCTTTGCTTGGTGGTAGCATAGGTGCATGGCTTGGAATG
>JAFWTK010000111.1 GCA_017518935.1 Prevotella sp. | reverse complement strand
CGTACGGAGTTGCCAGAGTGGGCAAAAGCCTACAATAAGGAACTCAAGAAGAACAAGGAACTGAAGAAAGTAGGCAAGGATGTCGGACTTTATCCCCTCTGCGGACATATCACTACCGATATGGCGATTGCCGCCCTGAAAGGAGAACGACTTGGCAAGGGCAAGGTGACAGATATGCTCTGTGTGAGTTATTCGCAGACAGACGTGATAGGCCATAAATATAGTACTCGTGGCGAGCATACTGATGAGGCTTATCTGGAGTTGGACAAGGATCTCGCCCGTTTGTTGAAGGCACTCGATGACCAGGTCGGTGAGGGCAACTATCTCCTTTTCCTGACGGCAGATCACGGTGCAGCCCATAACTATCAGTTTATGGTCGACCATCAGATGGGCGGTGGAGCCTGGAGGATTTACGACGAGATGGAGGACGGCAAGATGGAAGCCTATCTGAAGGAAAAACTCGGACCTGCCGCAGATATGTCTATCATCAATGGTATCAATGCCTATCGTCTCTTTCTGAACCACAGTAAGATCAAGGCTTTAGGACTGGACTTGGCAAAAGTCAAGGAAGTGTTGATTGGGTATTTCACACAGATGCCTCATGTGCAGTTTGTGATGGATTTTGAGAAAGTGAATACCTGGAGTGTGCCCGATATTCTTCGCAGTCGTGCACTCTTGGGGTATCATCCCTAGCGCTCTGGCGACCTGTTGTTGGTATTGGAGGCAGGCTGGTATGACTTTGGCAAATCGTCTTCGCCTATTGGCACCACCCATGGCTCCTGGAATCCATATGACGCCCATATCCCCCTGTTGTTCTATGGATGGAAAGTAGAGCATGGAAGCACGAGTCGAGAAGTACATATCACGGATATTGCTCCCACAGTGACGCAGATATTGCATATCCAGCAGCCGAATTGTTGCGTGGGAGAAGCCATTGGTGAGGTTGTAAGATAAAAATGGTTAATTGTCAAATTGTAAACAACAAAGATGGCAGCAGGTAAGTGGATAGGTGGATTCATCGGATGGATGGCTGGAGGTCCTTTGGGCGCTCTGGCCGGTTATCTGATAGGGACGCTTTTTGACTCGGTACTCGACGGGGTGAACACCCCCGATAACTCTGGTACATGGGGAGCCGGTTCCCAGCGTGAGGAGAACTGGCAACAGCAGTCGTATCAGGATTACAGTCAGGCCTATCAGCAGGCCTACCGCCAGCGTCAGCAACAGGGTGATCGTAACAGTTTCCTGTTCTCGTTGCTCGTACTGTCTTCCTATATCATCAAGGCCGACGGCAAGGCGATGCACTCCGAGATGGAGATGGTGCGCCAGATGCTCCGTCAGAACTTTGGCAGTCAGGCTGTCTATCAGGGTAATGAGATCCTGAACAAACTCTTCGATGAGCAGAAGCGAGAGGGATGGACGCAGTTCAAGGAGACCGTCCGTCAGTGCTGCGGACAGATCAACCAGCAGATGGACTATTCGCAGCGGTTGCAGTTGCTGAACTACCTCGTGATGGTGGCAAAGGCCGACGGCTCTGTGCCACAGAGTGAGATTACGGCCCTGAAGGAGTGTGCCCAGTGGATGGGACTTCGCAGTAGTGAGGTCGATTCCATGTTGCATCTGGATGGCAACACGTTGGAAGATGCCTATAAGGTGTTAGGTGTCAGTGCGAATGCCACAGACGACGAGTTGAAGAAAGCCTATCGCAAACTGGCTTTGGAGCACCATCCCGATAAGGTGGCTGCCTTAGGCGAGGATGTGCGCAAGGCCGCGGAAAAGAAATTTCAGGAGATAAATGCGGCGAAAGACCGTATCTGGAAAGCCCGTGGTTTATGAAGCAACCGGCGATTATCATTCCAGAGGGCTGCAGGGAAGTGCTGCTGCATGCTTGTTGCGCACCGTGTTCATCAGCGATTGTCGAGTGGATGCTCGCCAATGGGGTTCGTCCCACGATATTTTATTACAATCCGAATATATTCCCTCGTGAGGAATACGAGATCCGCAAGAACGAGAGTAAACGCCATGCAGAGGGCCTCGGACTGACGTGGATAGATGGCGACTACAATCACGAACAATGGTTGGAGGGCCTGATGTCACAGAGGGACGGTTCTTTTGTTACATCCGCTGGCGATGTAACAAAAGAACCGTCCCTCTGTGACATCCAACAGGCGCCGGAGCGTGGTATACGCTGTGAAAGGTGTTTTGTGTATCGTCTGAAAGTAGTGGCACAGAAGGCGAAAGAACTCGGACTGCGATACTTCGCCACAACCCTTGCTTCCAGTCGTTGGAAGAGTCTTGAACAGATCAATCGGGCAGGACATCTGGCAGAACAGGCTGTCGAAGGCACCACCTTCTGGGATCAGAACTGGCGCAGGGGAGGCTTGCAGGAACGACGCAATCAATTGCTGAAAGAATTTAACTTCTATAACCAACAATACTGCGGTTGCGAGTTTTCGAAAAGTTAAAAAAGTGAAACCAAAAAAAATAAAGAGGTATAAAACGAGGCTCAAAGTTTGCGAGTTTCATTTTTTCTTCGTACCTTTGCACCCCGAAATAAATAGGTGTTAAGTTTTTATGTTTGAGAATTTATCAGATAGATTAGAGAGATCGTTTAAGATACTGAAAGGTGAAGGTAAAATCACCGAAATCAATGTAGCCGAGACCTTGAAGGATGTGCGTCGCGCCCTGTTGGATGCGGATGTCAACTACAAGGTGGCCAAGACCTTTACAGACTCCGTGAAGCAGAAGGCGATGGGTATGAATGTGCTCACTGCCGTGAAACCTAGTCAGTTGATGGTGAAGATTGTCCACGACGAACTGACGGAACTGATGGGCGGCAAGGCTGCGGAGTTGAATCTCGAGGGTCGTCCTGCCATCATCCTGATGTCCGGTCTGCAAGGCTCTGGTAAGACCACTTTTTCCGGCAAACTCGCCAAGATGCTCAAAGAGCGTCAGCACAAGAAGCCGTTGCTGGTGGCCTGCGACGTGTATCGTCCTGCCGCCATCGAACAGTTGAAGGTGGTGGGTCAGACCGTTGGCGTGGAGGTCTATACCGAGGAAGGCAACAAGAATGTTGTCGAGATTGCCCAGAACGCCATCCGCAAGGCCAAGCAGGAGAGTTATACCGTGGTCATCGTCGATACGGCTGGTCGTCTGGCTGTCGATGCGGAGATGATGAACGAGATCTCCAACCTGAAGGAGGCCATCAACCCTGACGAGACCCTCTTCGTGGTGGACTCGATGACGGGTCAGGATGCCGTGAATACGGCGAAGGAGTTCAATGACCGTCTGGATTTCGACGGTGTGGTACTCACTAAACTCGACGGTGACACTCGTGGTGGTGCAGCCCTCTCTATCCGTACGGTGGTGACGAAGCCCATCAAGTTTATTGGTACGGGTGAGAAGATGGAGGCCATCGATGTGTTCCATCCGGAACGTATGGCTGACCGTATCCTCGGTATGGGTGACGTCGTCTCTCTCGTGGAGCGTGCCCAGCAGCAGTACGACGAGGAAGAGGCCAAACGCCTGGAGAAGAAGATCCGCAAGAACAAGTTCGACTTCGACGACTTCATGGGTCAGATCCAGCAGATCAAGAAGATGGGTAACATCAAGGACCTTGCCTCGATGATTCCTGGCGTGGGCAAGCAGATCAAGGATCTCGACATCGACGATGATGCCTTCAAGGGTATTGAGGCCATCATCAACTCGATGACACCGAAGGAGCGTGCCAATCCCGACATCATCAACCAGAGCCGTCGTCTGCGTATTGCCAAAGGCTCCGGCTCGAAGATCGAGGATGTGAACCGTCTGATGAAACAGTTCGACCAGACGCGTAAGATGATGCGTATGGTCTCCGGCATGGGTAGCAGCCGTATGGCCCAGATGGCTGCCGCCATGAAAATGAAAGGCGGCAAGCCCTTCTAATCTTTAAACCCCTAAACCCCCATATTGTAATGAATTTAATTGATGGAAAAGCAACGGCCGCGGCCATCAAGGCTGAGATTGCCGAAGAGGTAAAGGAAATGATCGCCAAGGGTGGCAAACAGCCCCATCTGGCTGCCGTATTGGTGGGCCATGACGGCGGTTCTGAGACGTATGTCAAGAATAAGGTGCTGGCCTGCGAGGCCTGTGGCTTTAAGAGCACCCTCATCCGTTTCGAAGACAATATCACCGAGACAGAACTCCTGGACTGTGTTGACAAACTAAACAAGGACGACGATGTCGATGGTTTCATCGTACAGTTGCCCTTGCCCAAGCATATTGATGAACAGAAGATTATCGAGGCCATTGACTACCGTAAGGATGTGGATGGCTTCCATCCCATCAACGTGGGGCGTATGGCCATCGGCCTGCCGTGCTTCATCTCGGCTACGCCTCTGGGCATCATCACCCTGTTGAAACGCTATAATATCGAGACCAGCGGTAAGAAATGCGTCATCTTAGGGCGCTCGAACATCGTGGGTAAGCCGATGGCACAACTCATGATGCAGAAACAGTATGGCGATGCCACCGTCACCGTCTGTCATTCGCGCTCCAAGACCTTGAAGGACGAGTGTCGTGTGGCGGACATCATCATCGCTGCCATCGGACAGCCTGACTTCGTGACGGCTGACATGGTGAAGGAGGGGGCTGTCATCGTCGACGTGGGTACCACCCGCGTACCTGATGCCTCTAAGAAGAGCGGCTTCCGTCTGAATGGCGACGTGAAGTTCGATGAGGTGGCACCGAAGTGCTCCTATATCACGCCTGTTCCGGGGGGAGTAGGGCCGATGACCATCTGTTCACTGATGAAGAATACCCTTGCTGCCGGAAAGCGTGAATATTACAAATGACGGCTGAGGAGTATTATTTGAAAGGCAACGAATATCGTAAGCAGAGTCTGTGGCATGAAGCCATCAACTGCTATATTCAGGCCATCGAACTCGATCCGGACAGTCCTGCTGTCGAGGCCAAACGGATGTTGGACGACAT
>JAFWTK010000110.1 GCA_017518935.1 Prevotella sp. | reverse complement strand
GGGTAAGGAACTGCCAATGCTCTTCTCGCAGACACCTGGCGTGCTGGCGTGGAGCGAGAACGGCTTAGGTACGGGTACCACCTATATGCGCATCCGTGGTGCTGGCGACTCGCGTATCAACGTCACCCTCGACGGTGTGCCCCTCAACTCTCCCGAGGACCAGTGCGTGTTCTGGGCGAATATGAACTCCTACGGTTCTCTGCTTGGCAGTGTGCAGATACAGCGCGGCGTGGGTACGTCGACGAATGGCGACGGTGCCTTTGGCGGTTCTGTGGCTCTCTCATCAGCCACACCTGATCAGCAGGCTGGGGGAGAGGTGTCGGCCTCGTATGGCTCCTTCAATACCTTCAATATCGGTGGTAAGTTCTCCACGGGGCTGTTGTGGAACAGCCTCATCCTCGACGGAGCCTACCACCAGACGAACACCGACGGTTTTATTCACGGCACCTCTGGGCGCAGCGGCTCCTACTACGGAGGTCTTACCTGGCTGGCATCGGATGATTTCGTGCTCCGCTATAAGAACATCGGTAACTTCGAGCGTACAGGACAGGCCTGGAATGGTGTTACCGCAGGCGACAATGATATGAGTCTGATGGATGGTACCTATGGCATCAATACAGGCATCAAGACCTACGAGGATATGTGGAACGTGGGTCTGGGCAAGTTTAATTCGCTCTATGAGTATCTGACCTACGATGCGGAGGGAAACTTCGCCAAGGATGCCAACGGCAACTATGTCACGGCTCGCTATCAGATGGCTGACGGCTCCTTCTGGGAAAGGACCGTCGACAACTTCTGGCAGAATCATAACATCCTTTCTGCCTCGTGGAATATCAACGACAAGTGGAGCACATCCGCTTCGCTGCACTATACCTACGGCTATGGCTATTACGAGGAGTTCCGTCCCAACAACAAATTGTCGAAGTTCGGACTGGCCGTCAACGATGATGAAGGCAACTTCATCAAGCGTTCTGATTTCGTTCGCAAGAAGGGACTCACTCAGCACACCTATGGTCTGGTGTGGAATACCAACTACAAGGATGACTCTTGGGACATCATCGGCGGTTTTGCTCTCCAGAACTTCGACGGTAACCATTTCGGCTATCTTAACTATGTTAGCAACGAAATCGTGCGCGAATATCTGATATGGCTGGAGGAAGACAACACAGGAAACATTGTCAAAGACGTGAATTTTAAGTATTACGACTCTGATGCCCATAAACTAGACGGTAACGTGTTCTTGAAGGCTGCCTATCACATCAACAACCAGTGGGCCGTATTCGGCGACATCCAGTACCGCCACGTGGGTTACAAGACTGACGGCTACAACGACAAATACTACCAGGAAGGTAACAGGTATCACAACCATTTGCTTGACATCGACCAAAAATACGATTTCTTCAATCCCAAGGCTGGTTTTTCGTGGAGCCTCAGCGGACATCGCGTCTATGGCTCCGTGGCTTTAAGTCATCGTGAGCCGGAGCGTAATAATTTCACGGATAATGGTTCCTATCCCGCCCCGAAGGCTGAACAATTGCTCGACTTCGAACTGGGCTACACCTATACTAATGATATCTGGCAGGTGGGTGTCAACGGTTACTATATGAAGTACAACGACCAGTTTGTGCAGACGGGTGAACTGAGTGACATCGGTGAGAGCCTCACCACGAACATAAAGGACTCGTATCGTCTCGGTGTCGAACTCCAGGCAGGTGTCAACATCACTCCGTGGCTCTCCCTCGAAGGCAACGCCGCCCTGAGTAGTAATAAGATTAAGGACTTCGATGAGGTGGTGGAGGACTGGGACAACGGTTCACAGACGATCCACTATGACAACTCTACGCTGGCCTTCTCACCGTCTGCCATCCTCAACGGTTTCGTCAATTTCCACTACAAGGGTGTTCAGGCTGTCTGGCACATGAACCATGTGTCGCGCCAATATCTCGACAACACGGAGTGCAAGGATCGCTCACTGCCTGGATATACTGTCCCCAATGCTTCGCTCAGTTACACGCTGAAGCCAAAAAAGGTGTTGAAGGAAGCCATCTTCGGCCTGAACTTCAACAATATCTTCAACCAGCGTTATGCTGCCAGCGGATGGGTCTATTCCGCCATCTACGCCAGGGGAGGTCATCCCAACGACAACCGCTACTACCAGATTGGCTTCATCCCGATGGCGGGCTTCACCATGCAGGGGAATGTAACACTGAGATTTTAGCCACAGATTTCACAGATTAACACAGATTGTATGGACTTCCTGACTGCACACTGGCTCGACATTGTGACGACGGTCCTTGGGCTGGCGTATATCCTGTTGGAGTATAAGGCCAGCGTCTGGATGTGGCTCGTGGGATTCCTCATGCAGGCTCTTGGTATCGTACTCTATTATCAGAAAGGACTCTATGCCGACTGCGGCATGGAGTTCTATTATCTGGCGATGACGGTCTATGGCTATTGGCGGTGGGTGCATGGCTCCGCAGAGAAGCAGAACCTGCCCATCCGCCATTTCCCGCGTCGTCTCGTGCTCCCTTGGCTCGCTGTCATCGCTGCCGTCTGGGCTCTCATCTATTGGCTCCTCGTGACGTTCACCAACTCGAATGTTCCCCTGGCTGACAGTTTCACCACCGCCCTGAGCATCGTAGGCATCTGGGCCTTGGCACACAAATACCTCGAACAGTGGTTCAT
>JAFWTK010000109.1 GCA_017518935.1 Prevotella sp. | reverse complement strand
GTGACACCTCACGAGTGGTTTAAGTGGACATCGCCCAGCAGCCAGTTGTCGCAGCGTGGCGGCGTGCTTGAGACGGAGATGGGCCAGTTCTTCCGCAAATGGGTGGTTAGTGCAGGCCTGTTACCCGACAACTACCGTCCAGTGGGCGATGAGATACTGTTCTATGCCAACTCACGCCAGCGCACCTTCACTACGGCAAAATACTTCTCTGCCGGTTTCCTTCCTTTTGCCAACGTAGAGATTCTACATAAGTACGATGAGGACAAGATGGATCCCGTGTTCAAGGCCCAGTTCACGAAGATGAACGATGAGTACCGTCGGCAGATCCTGGCTGAAATGGAGACTTTGCATGGTGGTCCGCAGGCCTGGATGCAGCATGTGCAACCCACACTGACGCTGATGGAGGAGGTGATAGACATGGCACATTCACCTGCTGCCGCTAACGATACCATCCATTTCCGCTTTGATGATACACAGTTTATTATAGAGAAGGGCGATGAACCGAAGTTGTCGGGCGGCTTCAAACTGGCCTATAGCGTATCGGATGCCCTCGTGCTTCAGTGTTATGAGAGTGAGGATATGGCAGCCTTCGGTCATGAACTGACCGAGGAACAATGGCGTGCCATCTGCCGTGTCAAGGAGGTACATGACGGTCTGCTCTTCGCCACACACAATGCTGCTGTTAACCTGGCCTATCCACTGGTGAGCCTTATCCGTGAGGAACTTGCCCACGGAAACCGCAAGTTCACCTTTCTCTGTGGTCACGATGTCAACCTGACAACTATCGGCGCAGCCTTGCGCCTGAACCTTCCGGAGACAGAACAGGCATTGGAGGTGCGCACACCTATCGGCTCGAAACTCGTCTTCGAGAAATGGAGCGACGGCAGTGAAGACTATGTCGCTATTAATCTAGTCTATCCAACCTACAGCCAAATGCATGCCCGCTCGCTGCTCTCGCTTGAAGAGCCGCCAATGGTTCAGTCCGTCACTGTAGAGGGTCTGACGGCCAATAGTGACGGTCTCTACCGCCTGTCTGACCTCGATGCCCGTATGGCTAGGGCGATGGCCGAATACGATGCCATCGAGGATGCACCGACAGCCGTGTCCTCTGCCACTCGCACCGTCACCACCAGTGATGATCGTACCTATACGCTGAATGGAACACCAGCCAATGCATCTACCCGTGGTATTGTGATCAGAAACGATAAAAAGATTATCAGATAAACCGCCCTCTACGTGGAAAGAAGTTAAAGTAACTTGACATTGTCCTAGTCAAGGATACCATCGGAGGATTTTTACGCAAATTAAGCGGGTCTGTCCTCTGAACCTAAAAAAAGGCGACCGAAAAGTTTCAGTACTTTCGGTCGCTTTCTTATTCGCGGGGAAAATCAGTAATCAATCGGTAACGAATTTCTGGCCATTCTTAATATACAATCCCTTGACAGGTTTGCCGCTGAGCAGACGACCCTGTAGGTCGAAGTAGCGGCTTGTGCCGTCGGTGTCAATGGCCCGGATGACGGGTTCGATGCCGGTGGGCGCACTCTCGATGTAAGGGATGGTGGCTTCAAAGCCCAGGTTATCGTAGTTAACGTTCTCGCCGGTGCTGGTGGTCTGTTGGTCGAACAGATGGAACATCGTCCTGTATGTGCCGGGCTGGGCAGCGGCACGTGTGCGTACTTCAGCAGGAGCATCTGACTCGAAATAGCCGCGGAAGGCTGCCAGATGGTTTTGTCCTGCCTCCTCACCCGACTGGAAGCGTGCCCAAGAGCCATCTTCGCGCATACCATAGATATTCATCGCATCGGCCTGCTTGTCGGTGATGCTGCTGAAGTTAGCCTGCCACTTTCCTACAGGTGTGAACTTCTCCTCAAAGTACCAGTCCTCGAAACTATTGACCACGTTCTGTTCGTCGTCAACGATGGTATTGTTCAGCGTGACGCCGGTGGCACTCAGATTCAACTGGCCCTTGAGAACCAGGACGAGATAGGCCCTGCCTGCCTGCATGAGGTAAGGATTGGCATTGTCTTCTGGCAGGAAGATAAACTGCTTGTAGTATTCCTCCTTGAAGCGCAGGCGGAAGATCTTAGCCTGGTCGGGCTCGCAATATTCGGTGAAGTCGTAGTCGTAGGGCAGACTGACGATGTAGGCACGGGGAGCCCATGTGCCATCACTCTGCTGGGTAGCAGAGAGTACACGGTCGTAACTGACGTTGACGGTCTGGCCGTTGTATGCCTCTAACACTGCGGAGTTGACGTTGTCGTTATCATCCGAAAGGGCAACTGCCTGGATAGGCTCGCGGAAGCCGTAGAAGTTGTCGAGCGAAGCACTCGGAGAGGTGAAGCGCAACTGATAGACGCCAGAGTACGGAGCCACAAAGTAGGTGTAGCCGCTTTGTAGGAAGGTGTCGTAGTAGACCCAGTTGTCGCTGCCCTCAAGGCGATAGAACACGCTGAGTTGACCACTGGCACCGCCGCCCATGAAGGCACCCATCATGGCCATCATGCCGCCACCGCCCAGTTCAGCCTCGAAGCGCAGCACGTCGCCCTTCTTGGCCTGCAGGCGCGGAGTGATGAGTTCGTAGGCATCAGAGCCTGTAGTGGCCATATACGTCTTGGGCGCAGCGTCGCCACCGCCACCCATCAGGCCGCTGAACATATCCATCAGGCCACCGCCACTGCTGGGCAGTTTCACCTCCCAGCCAGTGGTCTCCCAGTCAGCGGGAAATTCAATGGGCCTTGTCATGTCCTCTTGCAGGTACTCCGGCTCGAAGTTCTCCCTCCAGGCGTCAGCGTAGGTGCTATAGGCCGTAAGCGGGTAAGTGAGGGGATAGAGGGCAGTGCTCGTCGGTGCGAAGGTGACGGCTCCCTGGTGTATACCCAGCGACTCTTGGTCGAAGAGATAGGTGACATCAACGTAGGCGGTATCGCTGGCATTGATGGCAAACGTCTTGGTACTGAGGGAGAAGGTGGCCTCGTCGGTAGAGGCAACGGCACCCTGCAGCGAACCGGTACCCGTGTTGACTACGGCAAACCGCTCCGTGCTGTTAGCCTGCGGCATACCGAAGTTAACGGCACCGGCGGCTGTGTTGTTGTGGAGCACGTAGATGTCAGG
>JAFWTK010000108.1 GCA_017518935.1 Prevotella sp. | reverse complement strand
TTTGTAATAACTGTTTTGGGTATAATCGCGACCCTCAGCAGCAATCTCTGCGTGCTTGATCTCCCCATGGTCCCACCAGACAAACGGCTCGAACAGACGGCCTTTTTCCGGGAAATAGTTAGGCACGTAGGCCACCCAACAACCCGTCAGATTGGGATGAGACTTGAGAACCAACTCCATCACACTATAGGAAGAATCCGGATGAAGCAGATTCCGTTTCATGTCCCAGATATGTCCGTTGAGCGAATTTTCCGCCAGGTTCAATGCGTTTTTAACGATGATGGCCTTCGACGTGATTTCCGACTCGGCCCTGTTCTCCAACTCATCAGCCAGCAGACTGCGCGTATAATAATACTGCACAGCAGACAATCCCTGCAGCAAAAGTGCCGCTACAATGATTATTATCAGACTGGTATTGGTCTTCAGTTTCATGCCGTCTGCCCTTTTTTTATTTCACCACCATCTTTTTACCATTGATGACATGTACTCCCTTGGCTGTCTTATAGATACGACGGCCATTGAGGTCATAGTGCTTCTCATCGCCATCCATGTCTATAGTCAACGCCCTGATTGATGTGGCCTCATCCCAAATGATAGGTACGATGTCAGGTTGATTTGCTATCGTGAAGAGGATATACGCCTTGTATTTCGGTACCACGACACCCTTGGCAACTCGTACAAATACAGGACTGTCAGTTCCAGGTGCCCTGCTTCTAACACCAGTCCCTTGACTCTCGCCTTCCTTCAACACATAGACATCATCATCACCCACCGTGAAAGGCTCTGTAGCGGTGCTGGAAAGCATATTACCGGCCGCAGAACCCACAGGAACATTACCAGCCTCCGGGATATCAACACGGGTATTGGCAGCCCCCTTCAACACCAGACCTTCCCCGGCTGGCACTTTATTCACACACTCCAGAACGAAACTACCTGCCTCATAGCGGGCTGCAATAAATGCTTTCGCAGAATGTACATTGGAAAAATCGAGTGCGACAGATGTCGAGAAGGTGCAGACACTATCGGCTGGTAGGACAATGGTAGCCCCACGCAACAGTGCAAAATCCTTGGTCTGCGTGCCTGCTGAAGAGAACCAGATATCACTGGATGCGCTCCACATATAACCTTCTGCCTCACACTTCGAGGCATAAGAGAGCGACCTGTCGGTCACACTCAGCGAGTAGCGGCCATACGCGTCGGTTGTGGCAGAATAGACAATGTCTTCGTGCGACAACGTGACAACAGCACCAGCGACAGGCGTATCATCGACAGCACTCGTCACACGGCCAGTCAACTTCGCTGTACCCAATGCCGTGAAGACAGCCTCAATAACGGTCTCGCCATCCACCTTCCATGTCAGCACAGGCTTAGAGCCCTTCTTGGTGCCACCAACCTTCCAACCATCGAACTGATAGCCATCATTGGCTGTTGCGGTCAGCGTGAGAGTCGTGCCATAGGTATAGCGACCCGAGCCGCCACCAGTAACCGTACCGCCATTAGAATTATAGTTGACTGTTACCTCATAGAACTGAGGGGTAAAGACGGCCATCAACGTAGCATCGCCCGTCGGACGATAATCAAACTGAGCCTTGTCGGATAAGACTGACGCGTCTGCACCTACCGTCCACTGAGAGAAATCATATCCCTTGGCTGGTGTAGCAGTCAGCGTGATGGGCTGGTTATAATCATACCGGCCAGAGGCAGGGGTGACCTTACCACCATCAACAGGATCTGCTTTGACTTCAATGCTCACCTTTCCGTCAGAATACTGTACCCATGAGGCCTGTTTGCCAACAGCCCCGTTAAAACCTTCAGCATCCGTGATACCGGCGGTCTGTATGGTCAGCACATAATAGCCATTCCCTGAGGTCAATTCTGTCAAGCCAAGTTTGAACACCTGATCGTTCTGTTTCGTAATAACAATCTTAGAAACGTCGAGTTTCACGCCCTGACAAGCCAGCGTCACATCATCAGTCGTAAATGTTTCAGCCTTGACAGCCTTGTTGAACCTCACCGTCACTTCGGTCAATGGTGTCTGTTGAAGCGTACCTTCTGCAGGAACACCGCTAATACTCTCCACAACCAGTTCCACATCGGGTTTCGGTTCAAAAGTCAATAGGAATGTCTCTCCCTCGATAGGCATATTACCCACAAAGTGCAGTCGTTTCACATAATCCCAATCTTTTCCATCATTCAGTACGCGATCTGTCTGCCAGATATTGTCCACAGGAATTTCCGTCTGGTCACTCTGCCGCACTACCTTAATGAGTTTCTGCCTACCCGCAGTCGGGTCAAGCAAATAACCATAGTTCCAGCCTGCAGTTGACGGAGTGACTGTCAACAGATACTCAGTATCGCTTTGCTTAGTGGTCACAGCATCAACAGCAATGAAAACTTCCTGTTGCGTTGCATCTGTAAAATAAACCTGATCAGGTAAATCCTGAGCGTCTGTCACATCGTTCACCAAGAATGCACGTGGAGTGACGGATGCCTGCTGGGAAACGGGAGGTGTAAAGCCATGAATCAATTCATGGATGGTCACCTGGTTAAGTAGCGAAAGATTCTCATTACCATAACTGGAAACATGAGTGGCCTTGATATCATAATCCACGAAATGACCGAGTAATGAACTCTGTAGCCACCACTGAGCATACGCCTGCGAATGGGCAGGGATAGTGCCAAAATCAGTCGGGATACTCTCGCCCATAGCCAATGTCTTCTCTTGTCCATTCAGTTGCGACGAGATAAACTCGAAGTCGATATAGAGTCCCTTCTCATTCTCAATGATTTCTGGCTGTTTGGTCATCATCTTGACATTGGTGGCATCGCCATAGCCCTTGTTGTTCATGATAACGGCAAACTCCGCAGGCACCATCGGCTCTACTGTCTCTGTCAGTGCATCATCTCCATAAATGTCACGCTGCATAAAATAGGTCAAGTCAAGTTCTGGTGACGGTTTCACCGTCAGTGTCACGGGATACAACTCACGGGTCACCTCCAAGCCCGAATAAGGATCGGTATAAGAAAGTGTACCGCCAAACGAGTACTCCACCGGTGCTGTCGGTGCAGCAAACTTCGAAGGAATGAAAAGAATGGTTGCCGTACCCGTAGCATCGGCTGCAAGTGTCCAACCGCTCTCCATATCAAGGTCGCCTTCAAAGACATTCAGGTCCTCCGTATGCATCTCAAACTCCTTGGTCGTAGCAATAAGACCAGTCTGCATGTTCGTAACGTTTAGCCGTAGTTTCACATCCTTCATGGCAGAATTCTGGTTTCCATTATACACGGTCAGCGTGCCACGGAAGGCCTGACGCGTCATTGTCATGGTCTGTGAGATTTGCAGCGAAATGGTGGAACAGACAGAATTGCTACCCTTCTCATTCTCTCGTTGGAACATCTCTGTCTCCGTTGCCCACATATCCTCTATCGAGGCATAGCCTAACTCACGAGCCTCCATCTCGGCCTCCATAATCAGGTCAAGCATATCCACCAACTCAGAACGCTGGATGATGTTCTCATGCGCAATGCCATTCTTCAGATAATCATTGGTATTATTCAGGCGCTCCACGAAACGCGTCATCAACTCGTCGCTGATGCTCTCGGGCTGGTAAGGCTTCAAGGCCTCCAGTGTCCAGTTACTCTTCTGGGCCTCGGCAGCCTGAAGCAGTTCGTATACCTCCTTAAAGGAAGAATCATAAAGCCACAATGAATCACCGAGCACCTCAACCATGTAGCCATAAAAACCGACCTGTCCTTTCAGTTGAATCCTCGCAGCCTCAGCAAAGCGCGTCACATACGATGGTTCCTCAGAATTATCCGTAGCCTTCCTGACTCCAGAGTTCTGTCTTCTGGCTCCTGACCCATTTTTCACGGCATCCTTGGCTGCACCAAAACCTAAGCCTTTGGCTGTCAGGTTCATTGCGCACCTCCCTTCGAACGTCAATAGACAACTCATTGCTGTTAAGCCCGCACCAACGACTGCAAACAAGGGAAGCATAGCCACACCAACACCGGTGATGGAGGTAATTGCTGCGAAGCCCTCCACGCCACAACGCGCTCCTGTTGCTAATAATGCGAGGTAGTCAAACGCATCTGCCTGTTCTGCCATAATCTTTCCTGTGCCCGAGGCTAATCCGTATGAACAGCCGCCACCGAAAGGAACAAACGACATGGCACAATCCGTTGCCCACTTCATTATCTTGTTACCACACTCTCTACAGTCAGAACTGGGAGCGACGCGTTTGCCGTTCGACTCCTGACCATACACCGTGTACCAGCCGCCACCATTAGGAGCACCTAATCCATCAAAAGTATAACTATCGTAGATCTGATAGATTTTTCCTCTGCACGACTTGAACGGCACCTCCCTTTCGGAAATCTTCTTCGGTTTGCCATCATTACCACAAACATAGACACATTCAACACGATTTTTCCAAGTACAGCCATCTCCAGCAGAGTTGCCTGCCTTACGTGCCCTACCCTCAGATGGAGCCACACGCGTCACCTTCACTGGGATGGTCACACTCTGCTGTGGTGCCAAATCCATACCTGTTATATCTAACATCGGCTCAATCTTGAAGTCATCTACCATTTCCGGCACAAAGAATTGGGTTTCCTGTCCAGTAATCAATCCCTTGTTCGTCAAGATGACATAATATACCAGACTCTCACCTACACCCAAACTCTCTGCATCGATTTTGTCGGGCACAATGATCTCTATCACCGGCGCAGGCACATTGGTCTCATATTTCACCGTCGTCACGATTTCATATTCATCCTCCACTTCTGTTTCCACGACATCCCAACTAATACTGATGGCCTGATAACTCAATGTGACCACCTTTGTGGTGGTGACACCTGGGTCAACCAGAATAGTATTGGTGTAGGAATTATGCTTGTCGGCAGACACATTGATCTGGTAGTAGCCCTCAGGGAGATTCTCTATAGTGAACAGTCCTTTAGCATCGCTCAGTCCCTGAGTCACCAATGCACCGGTTATAGGATTGCGAACAACCACCTGTGCTCCCGCTACATGGGGTGCCTCATCCGTATAATAGGTATATTCATCAGTCACATCGACCACAAGCGTTCCAGTTGCCTCTGATACTGGGGTAACAGTGAAGTTGATAAAAGTACCGTTGCCATTTTCACAATTGATACCTATCCGTCCGGTAACAGGGACGTTCAACTGCATGTCACTCGTAGGCATAAAGCGCAGCACCACAGTGGCCGTATCGTTCTGATTCAGGCCAGCCATCGTCTTACCTGTCAGACTGCTCATCCAACTCGGCAGGTCAAGCGTAATCGCACCTGTGTTGCCCTTACCTGTATTCGTCAACGTGAAACTATAGTCACGGCCTTTATCCTTCAGCATCGTGGTGGTCAGAGTCTATGACTCAACTACCAGATTGCCTACACCCATACGAGCATAATAGTAAAGTAAGATGTCCAGATTGGCTCCCTCAGAAGAGGTGACACGCAACACCAAGTGCTCCCAGTCATTGCCTGTCGTAGCCACCGTACTATTGATAGAGTACGTCAGGTTGGCAGTGGCGCCGCCCTCAATCTTTGCCGGTACTTTCAATTCTGCAGAACAACCTTCAGGAGCCGATACGATCTGAGCCTTGACTCCAGAAAGACTGAGTGAACCAGGATTCACCAGTTGGATGACACCCGTCAACGGCGTACCTATCGTCACGTCGCAGGTAATATACTTATTGTTAGCCCGTCTCAAGCCATAGACATCAAACTCTGCCATACTATCACTGATGGGGTCATCGGGATAACAGGCTCCAACGACAAAGTGGCCAGTTATCATACCCGTAGGTATCCATTCTAAGGAGAAGCGGCCCTCATCATCGGTTGTCACATCCTCTGTCAGGCGCACGCCGTCAGTAAGGAAATACACCTGAGCCTTGGCATTTGCCGTCTGGTCACCTTTCAATTGTCCGCTGACAACCACCTTTTCACCCTGACTGTATGTCTTCTTGTTGGTCTGTACGGTTGCCGTGAATGGTGAAATGGTTTTGATGGTCAATTCGGCAGAGGTATTGTTGGTGTAGACTAATTCGGAAACAAGTTGCTCCTCATTGACTACTGCATAATAGACCATCTCTCCAACCTGTAAGGGCAGGGCCACACGACGCTGTAACGTCTCACTGGCACCAACGGCAATATCGGTCTTTGTCGTCAGCGTTCCTATTGCCATATTCGAGCCCTTCTGGTAGAGCGTCACCTTGGTTCCTGCCGGTAACACAACAGCCCCCTCGTTGGCCACGACGATGCTGATTGTGACACTACTGCCCACCACACCCTCTGTCTCATTTGATGTGATACTGGTGATACGGGCATCTGGCAGCGTCTGATCAGTGACCAGTATATAACACGTACCGGAACCATAGCCTTCGCACGCTACAGTGAAGATGACAGTACGCGAGTCACCACTCACGTCATTGGCCTTCGACTGTATCTCTACCTCCACAGATTCCTTTCCTGCGGGAATTGTAACCGTCTTCGGATAAGTGAAGCCCTCATCATAATTACTGCTCAACGTGACTTTAAGAGCCTTTTCTGACGAATTGTTACGGCTGATGGTCAACGTGGTCGTTCCTCCTTCCTTCACGGTACTGGCCTGAGAAGCCACGCTGAGGGCGGCTCCGTCATTGTCCAATACGGTCAACTTGGCACTTACATTGCCAGCCTGCTCGCCGCTCGACGTACAACTACAGGAGGCCACCCAGATGCCGGCTGTCAAGGTATAAATCCGGTCGCCCTCCTGCTTTACATTATCAACAGGTCCTACGTTAAAGTAGATGTTCTCCACACCTTTGTCCATCACAATGGACTTGTTACTATAATAGAGTCCACCGTTGGAGTCATCACTTAGCCTCACCGTAATCTTATTGTCGGTCTTGCCCGTACGTGTCAGCAAGGCAGCAACCGCCGTGGGTCCTGCCGACTCGCTCACCACATCGGGGGTCAGCGTCAATGTCAGCACAGGCATATCATTATCATTCAAGATGACAATTACCTCACCGGGATTGAAACGCTGGGCAGACACCGTGAACTTATTCGACTGTTGCA
>JAFWTK010000012.1 GCA_017518935.1 Prevotella sp. | reverse complement strand
TGGGTCACAAGCCGATGTGGGACAATATGAAGGAGCGCGAGGCCCTTTACAGCAAGCCTGAGATGACGGAGGAGGATGGCAACCGCGCTGCAGAACTGGAGATGGCCTTCGCCGAGATGAACGGCTACGAAGCTGAGAGCGAGGCAGCACAATTGTTACAGAACCTCGGCGTCGGCGAGGGACAGCACTACAAGCAGATGTCGGACATCTCGAACAACGAGAAGGTGCGTGTAATGCTCGCCAAGGCCCTGTTTGGACACCCCGACAACCTGTTGCTCGACGAGCCTACCAACGACCTCGACCTCGACACCGTGCAGTGGTTGGAGGAATACCTGTCAAACTTGGAGCAGTGCGTGCTCGTGGTCTCTCACGACCGTCACTTCCTCGATGCCGTCTCGACGCAGACGGTGGATATCGACTTCGGCAAGGTGACGCTCTTCTCGGGTAACTACTCGTTCTGGTACGAGAGTTCACAGTTAGCCTTGCGCCAGGCTCAGAACCAGAAGATGAAGGCCGAGGAGAAACGCAAGCAACTCGAGGAGTTCATCCGCCGATTCAGTGCCAATGTGGCCAAGTCCAAGCAAACCACCTCTCGTAAGAAGATGCTGGAGAAACTGAACGTGGAGGAAATCACGCCATCAACGCGCAAATACCCAGGCATCATCTTCTCGATGGAGCGCGAGCCCGGTACACAAATCCTCGAAGTGGAAGGCCTGAAAGCCACCGATCCCGACGGAACGGTACTCTTCGACAACGTGAGTTTCACCATCGAGAAAGGACAAAAGACTGTTTTCCTGAGTCATAACCCGAAGGCGATGACCGCCCTCTTCGAGATCATCAACGGCAACCGCGAGGCTGATGCAGGCACCTACAAGTGGGGCGTGACCATCACCACCGCCTACCTGCCGCTCGACAATACCGAGTTCTTCCAGAGCGAGATGAACCTCGTGGACTGGCTCTCGCAGTGGGGGCCTGGCAACGAGGTGACGATGAAGTCGTATTTAGGACGCATGCTCTTCAAGGAAGAAGATGTGCTGAAGCACGTGAATGTGCTCTCCGGCGGCGAGAAGATGCGCTGTATGATTGCACGTATGCAGTTGAAGAACGCCAACTGCCTCATCCTCGACACCCCGACGAACCACCTCGACCTGGAATCCATTCAGGCTTTCAACAACAACCTGATACAGTTTAAGGGCAATATCATCTTCGCTTCGCACGACCATGAGTTCATCAATACCGTGGCCGACCGTATCATCGAACTGACACCGAAGGGTACCATCGACAAACTGATGACCTACGACGACTACATTTACGACGAGGCCATCAAGGAACAAAAAGCGAAGATGTACGCATAAGAAGTGAAAAGTGAGAAGTGAAAAGTGGCACAGATTTTGCTGAAATAAAAGCAGAACTTTAAACAACACTGTTATGACAGAAAAAGACATAAATATCGAAGACGAGGAGACTTTGGAAGAGGCTCCCGTAGAAGAAACTGACAAAGAGGCAGAAGAAGAAGCCGATACATCTGAAGACAACGGAACACCCGCTGAGGATGCCGAAGAAGAAGAAAAGAACCCCTTGGAGAAAGCCCAAGAGGAGATAGCCGAACTGAAAGACAAGTGGCTCCGTTCTGTGGCAGAGTTTGACAACTACCGCAAGCGCACACTGAAAGAGCGCACCGAACTGATCCTGAACGGCGGAGAAAAGTTTATCACCGCAATCCTGCCCGTACTCGACGATATGGAGCGAGCCATCGCCAACGGCGAAAAGACCGACGACCCCGAAGTGCTGCGTGAGGGCATGACACTAATATACCAGAAGTTTATGAAGACGCTGGAGGCTCAGGGCGTAAGTAAGATTGAGACTATAGATGCAGATTTCGACACTGATGTGCATGAGGCTGTGGCGATGGTACCCGGCATGGGCGACGACAAGAAAGGCAAGGTGATCGACTGCCTGCAACAGGGATATAAACTGAACGACAAAGTAATCCGCCACGCAAAAGTGGCAGTAGGACAGTGAGAAGTGAAAAGTGAAAAGTGAATAATGGCACAAAAACGAGATTATTATGTGGTACTGGGGGTCGAGAAGACCGCATCGGAAGACGAGATCAAGAAGGCGTATCGTAAGATAGCCATCAAATACCACCCAGACCGTAACCCTGGCGACAAGGAGGCTGAGGAGAAGTTCAAGGAGGCGGCAGAGGCCTATAACGTGTTGCACGATCCGAAGACCCGTCAGCAGTACGACCAGTTCGGTTTCAACGGCCCTGGTATGGGCGGTTTCGATTTCAGCGGCTTCGGCGGCGCTTCAATGAACATGGACGATATCTTCTCGATGTTCGGCGACATCTTCGGCGGACATGGTTTCGGCGGCTTTGGCGGCGGAGCCCGTCGTCCACAGCAGCACCGAGGCAGTGACCTGCGCCTGAAGGTGAAACTGTCGTTGGAGGAGATCAACAAGGGTGTTACCAAGAAGTTCAAGGTGCGCAAGGACATCCCCTGTCCCCATTGCAGCGGCAGCGGCGCAGAGGCCGGCAGCGGCAAGGAACAGTGTCCCACCTGTCACGGACAGGGTGTCATCACCCACACCACCCAGAGCATCTTCGGTATGATGCAGCAGCAGAGCGTCTGTCCCACCTGTGGCGGTGAGGGTCAGGTGATCAAGAACAAATGTAAGCACTGCGGCGGCACCGGTGTCGAGAAAGGCGAGGAAGTGGTGGAGATTAACATCCCCGCAGGCGTGGCCGAGGGTATGGTGGTGAACGTGCCTGGCAAAGGTAATGCCGGTAAGCACAACGGTATCAGCGGCGACATACAGGTGTTTATAGAGGAAGAGGAGAACGATACCTTCATTCGCGACGGCAACGACCTGATATACAATCTGTTGCTCGATTTCCCGACGGCAGCCCTTGGCGGTGAGGTGGAGATACCGACCATCGATGGTACCCGGTTGAAGGTGAAGTTGGACAACGGCACGCAACCAGGCAAGACCCTGCGCCTTCGTGGCAAGGGACTGCCTGCCGTACAGGGCTACGGCTCTGGCAAGGGCGACCTAGTGGTGAACATCAGCGTCTATGTGCCGAAGACCCTGAGTCGCGAGGAGAAGGAGGCAGTGGAGCGTTTCAAGCAGAGTGACAATTTCAAGGGCGACAAGCAGACCCGTGACTCCATCTTCCAGCGTTTCAAGAATTATTTCAACTAATATATAGGTTATGACCTACAACGAGACCTGCAACTATCTGTATAATCAGGTTCCCATGTTTGAGAACCTGGGTATGGCGGGCTATAAGGAGGGACTGGACAACAGTCTGAAACTCGATGAGCACTACGGTCACCCGCACCGTAACTTCCTG
Organism: Prevotella sp.; assembly: GCA_017518935.1. Taxonomy (GTDB): domain Bacteria; phylum Bacteroidota; class Bacteroidia; order Bacteroidales; family Bacteroidaceae; genus Prevotella. The sequence goes on along the minus strand of JAFWTK010000012.1, from coordinate 4,123 downwards.
ACGATACACGTTGCAGGCACCAACGGCAAAGGCTCCTGTTCACACACACTGGCAGCCATCCTGCAAAAGTGCGGCTATAAAGTAGGTCTCTATACCTCACCCCATCTGGTGGACTTCGACGAGCGCATTCGTATCAACGGGCACCCCATCGACCACGATTATGTGGCGGACTTCGTGCAGAAAGGGAAATCGTTCTTCGAGCCGTTGACCCCTTCGTTCTTCGAGGTGACGACGGCAATGGCATTTAAGTACTTCAGCGACAAACAGGTGGATATCGCTGTCATAGAGGTAGGTCTCGGCGGACGGCTCGACTGTACGAACATCATCACCCCCATCCTGTCGGTGATCACCAATATCAGTTACGACCACATACAACAACTCGGCAACTCGTTGGAACAGATTGCAATGGAGAAGGCCGGCATCATCAAAAGAGATGTACCTGTGGTCATCGGCGAGGCTTCACCCGAGACGAGAGGCATCTTCGAGGCTGTGGCCAGAGAAACAAAGGCACCCATCGTCTTTGCAGAAGACCACCCCGAGGTGAAAAGCGTCAAACTACAGGACAACACCATGCAATACCAGACGGCACACTACGGCACCATACAAGGCGAACTGACGGGACTCTATCAGGAGAAGAACGCCAACACCATTCTGACAGCCATCAGGCTATTGGAAGAACTGGGCTATATGTACCGTTTCAGCGACAATTCCAAGTCGGAGGTAAAAGGAAAGGAAATCGCAGAAGGCTTTATGTCCGTCTGCGAGACGACAGGACTGAAAGGCAGATGGCAGGTACTGTCGAAAGAACCGCTCGTGGTCTGCGATACAGGTCATAACGTTGGTGGCTGGAAGTATCTCAGCCAACAGATCGCCCAGGTGAGATGCAAAAAGAAGCATATCGTCTTCGGTATGGTGGACGACAAGGATATAGAAGGTGTCTTTAATCTGCTGCCCAAAGAGGCCACCTATTACTTTGCAAAGGCGGACAATAAACGTGCCGTATCGGAAACCGTCCTGCAAATCATCGGTGAACAGCACGGACTGAATGGCGGAGCCTATCCGACCGTCAAAGAGGCCTACAAATCGGCGATGAAAGAGGCAGAAACGGATGACTTTGTGTTCATTGGAGGTAGCACTTATGTGGTTGCAGACCTGCTCAAAAACGGCATTTAGCGTTTTTTAATACATCCTTCAACATTTTTTCGTTGTTTCTTTCGTCTGTTTGGATTTTTTTCTGTTACTTTGCAGACAGAATGTTTTGTAACTAAAAACATATCAATTATGGCTAATACAACAGAAACAGCGAATCTGTGTGGTCTGAAGCGGGAGAACTTCCAGGCCACCATCAACGGTAAGAAAACCGATCTGTACATCCTTAGGAACCGTAAGGGTTACGAAGTAGCAATCAGTAATTATGGTGGTGCTATCTGCGCTATTATGGTGCCTGACAAGGATGGCAAAGTAGCAAACGTGATTCAGGGGCATGACAGCATCAAGCAACTGACCAGTGGTAAGGAACCCTTCTTGTCGACACTGATCGGCCGCTGGGGCAACCGTATCTGCAAGGGCCAGTTCACCCTGAACGGCAAAGAGTACCAGTTGGCGCTCAACGATGGTCCGAACCATCTGCACGGCGGTCCTACCGGTTTCCACGCCAAAGTATGGGATGCCCGTCAGATGGGCCCGCGCTCACTGGCACTGCACCGTATCTCATCCTATGGCGAGGAAGGCTTCACCGGTGAACTGGACGTGACGGTGGAATTCACCTTCACCGATCTCAACGAACTGGTGATTGAGTATCTGGCAACCACGAACAAGAAAACTATCGTGAACCTGACGCATCACGCCTTCTTCTCACTGGCAGGAACAGCAGACCCCACCCCAGACATCCTGGATCAGATTTGTGAGATCAACGCAGACTTCTATCTGCCCACTGACGCCACCGCCATTCCTACTGGCGAGATCTTGAAGGTGGAAGGTACACCGTTCGACTTCCGTAAGCCGAAACCATTCGGACAGGATATCGAGGCAGACCACGAGCAGATCAAGTTCGGCAAGGGCTTTGACCACAACTACGTGCTGAACAAGCGCGAAGAAGGTGAACTGAGTTTTGCCGCAAAGGTGACGGAACCCAAGAGCGGACGTACGATGGAGGTATTCACTACCGAACCCGGTATGCAACTCTACACAGCCAACTATGCGACGGGCTATAAGGGAGCCAACGGCTGCACATTCCCGTTCCGTTCGGCTGTCTGCTTTGAGGCACAGCACTTCCCCGACACGCCAAACCGTCCGTACTTCCCCAGCGTGGTACTGAAACCAGGCGAGCGCTATAAGCAGAAGACGATCTATCGTTTCGGCGTTGTTGAGTGATTTATTCGTAAAGAACAACACTATTATTGTTATTACATTATGAGTAATCAGAAACAGAATGGAAGTGTCATTGCCATTGTGACGATGTTCTTCCTATATGCCATGATCTCGTTTGTGACGAATCTTGGCGCCCCCATTGGAGTTATTTGGAAGAACCAGCCAGAAATTGGTGGTTCCAATGTGCTCGGCATCATGGGTAACTTCATGAACTTCTTCGCTTACCTGTTCATGGGTATTCCAGCAGGAAAGATGCTGACAAAGGTGGGCTACAAGAAAACGGCTCTCATCGGTATCGCCGTGGGATTCTTCGGTGTACTCATACAGTTTGTTTCGGGCTTCTCCGGAGGTATACCTGGCTTCTGTATCTATCTGTTGGGTGCCTTCATCTCAGGATTCTCCGTATGTATCCTGAATACGGTAGTCAACCCGATGCTGAACTTGCTTGGCGGTGGCGGCAACCGTGGTAACCAGTTGAATATGATTGGTGGTACACTGAACTCTCTGGCTGGTACCATGACGCCGATGCTCGTAGGTGCACTGATTGGCACCGTGACGGCTTCCACACAGATGGCTGATGTCAACCTGGTGATGTACATCGCCATGACCGTCTTTGCCTGCGCCTTCGTCATCCTCTGCTTCATCCCGATTCAAGATCCTGAAATGGGCAAAGTTACAGCCAACACGGTGTTTGAGCATTCACCATGGTCATTCCGTCACTGTCTGTTGGGCGTTATCGCTATCTTCGTATACGTTGGTGTGGAGGTGGGTATCCCCGGTGGACTGAACTTCTATCTCTCCGACACCACTGCCAGCGGTGCATGGGTAAATCCTGAGGCAGTGATCAATGCTGCCACCATCGGTGGTGCCGTGGCTGCCATGTACTGGTTGCTGATGCTTGTAGGACGACTGGTTTCCAGCACCATTGCAGGTAAGGTTTCTTCTCGTCAGATGATGCTCGCCACAACGGCTGTCGGCATGATTCTCATCATTGCCGCTATCCTGATTCCGAAGAGCGTAACGGTCGACATGCCCTTGGTAAAGATTCTGGAAGGCTCTATAGAGATGATAACGGTTCCTGTTAGTGCCCTGTTGCTGGTACTCTGCGGACTCTGTACCTCTGTGATGTGGCCCTCCATCTTCAACTTGGCTACAGAAGGTCTTGGCAAGTACACTGCCCAGGCATCAGGTATCTTTATGATGATGGTTGTTGGTGGCGGTGTACTGCCCGTGATACAGAATTTCTTCGCTGACTTCATGGGTTACATGCCAAGTTACTTCGTCTATCTGCTGGCGATGGGCTATATGTTCTACTACGCCCTTATTGGCTGCAAGAACGTCAACACGGACATTCCCATAGATTAAAAAGTCTAATTGTAAATTGTCAAATTGTAAATCAACATGATGGACATTGAATTTGTAAGAAGCCGTTTCATCAAGCACTTTGATGGAAAGACTGGCAATGTATATGCCTCTCCCGGACGTATCAACCTGATTGGTGAGCACACCGACTATAATGGTGGGTTTGTGTTCCCTGGAGCAGTGGACAAAGGTATCATGGCAGAGATGCGCGCCAATGGCACGGAAGACACGGTGATGGCTTATGCCATTGACCTGAAAGATCGTGTAGATTTCAAGTTGAGCGACCCCAACGGGCCGCGTGCAAGTTGGGCTCGTTATATCTATGGTATCTCTCTTGAAATGAAGAAGTTGGGCGTACCCGTTAAAGGATTTAATATTGCTTTTGCAGGTG
>JAFWTK010000107.1 GCA_017518935.1 Prevotella sp. | reverse complement strand
GCCTTTTTCATGGAGAGTACCTTCGTCGCTGTGATGTTCTTCGGCTGGAAGAAGGTCTCGCCAGGCTTCCACCTCGCCTCGACGTGGCTCACTGGCTTAGGTGCCACCATTTCTGCCTGGTGGATCCTTGTGGCGAATGCCTGGATGCAATATCCCGTAGGCTGTGAGTTCAATCCTGACACGATGCGTAATGAGATGGTGTCATTTGCAGAAGTGGCCCTCTCGCCCTTCGCCATCGACAAGTTCTTTCACACGGTGATCTCTTCCTGGATCATTGGTGCCATCTTCTGCGTGGCTGTCTGCTGCTGGTATCTGATGAAGAACCGCGAGGTGAAACTCGCCACTGAGAGTCTGAAGATTGGTGTCTGGGTCGGTCTGATTGCCGCTGTGCTTGCTGGTGCCACAGGGCATAAGTCGGCCCAGAGCGTAGGTGAGGTACAGCCCATGAAACTGGCTGCAATGGAGGCTCTCTATAACGGTGGTGAGGATCAGGGACTGACAGCCGTCGCCTGGGTGAACCCCTTCTGTCAGCCCGACTACGCCAATGAGGAGGCAGCCCCCCTGAAGTTGGAGATGCCCTACGCCCTGTCGTTTATGGCAACGAATGATATCCACGGCTATGTACCTGGCATCAACGATATCCTCAATGGCTACACCAAACCAGACGGTACCGTAGAGCCTTCTGTCGATGAGAAGATCGCACGTGGCAAGCAAGCCATCGAGGCACTGGCAGCCTACCGGAAGGCGAAGGCCGAAGGTGCCGACAAAGCCACTCTCAACGCCCATCTCTCAACGCTCAATGAGAACATGAAATACTTCGGCTATGGCTATATCAAGGACAAATCGGAGGTGGTACCATATATCCCCGTCAACTTCTGGGCGTTCCGTATCATGGTGGGACTGGGGTGTGTCTTTATCCTCTATTTCCTCGTGATGTTGCTGTTGATGTACGACATACCGTTCCTGTCCGTCTTCACACGTCGGCTACTGGCCGCCATCGGTCTGTTGCCAGAGACAATGGCTGATGCGCCAAAGCGTCTCACAGGATTGCCTTCGTGGCACTACTGGACTGCCATCGTACTCGTGCCGCTGGCCTATATCGCTTCTGAGTGCGGATGGCTCGTGGCAGAATTCGGACGCCAGCCCTGGACCATTCAGGACATGCTGCCCACCTGGGCTGCCGTCTCTGACCTAAATGCCAGCAGCGTCGCCCTCACGTTCATCCTCTTCCTCATCCTCTTCTCCACGATGCTGGCTGTGGAAATCAACATCCTCCTAAAGCAGATTGCCAAAGGCCCCGATCCCTCCGAATTGTAAATTGTAAATCGTCCAATTGTATATTATCATGAGTTACGAATTCTTACAGCACTACTGGTGCTTCATCGTATCACTACTCGGTGCGATATTAGTATTCCTGTTATTTGTACAAGGTGCCAACTCCGTGGCCCGTTCATTGGGCTGGACAGAAGAAGGCCGACGCCTCGTCTATAACTCCACAGGTCGGAAGTGGGAGTTCACCTTCACCACCCTCGTCACCTTCGGAGGAGCCTTCTTCGCATCCTTTCCACTTTTCTATTCGACGAGTTTCGGTGGTGCCTACTGGCTTTGGATGATCATCCTCTTCACCTTCGTACTTCAGGCTGTCAGTTACGAGTTCCAGAACAAGATCGGCAACTTCCTTGGCCCGAAGACCTTCCAGTTCTTCCTCACGTTGAACGGCATCGTAGGTCCGTTGCTCCTTGGTGGCGCCGTTGCCACCTTCTTCGAGGGTTCTAATTTCATTATCGAGAAGAACAACCTCATCGACGCTGGCGCCATCACGCCCATCATCAGTCGCTGGGCAAATGCCTCCCACGGTCTGGATGCGCTGCTCAATCCCTGGGTACTGGTTCTCGGCTTCGCTGTGGTGTTCCTGGCTCGCGTCTTAGGCATCCTCTACGTGATCAACAATGTCAACGACGAGGACATCCGCTCTCGTGGCAGTGTACGTCTGATTGGTGCTGCCGTACCTTTCCTCGTGCTCTTCGTGGCCTATCTCGTCCACCTGTTGCTGAAGGATGGATTTGCCTACAATCCTGAGACGGGAGTCATCTTCATGGAACCCTACAAATATCTGAACAATTTCATCGAGATGTGGTATCTCCTCGTCCTCTTGTTGATAGGAGTCGTGCTTGTGCTCTTCGGCATTGGCAAGACCATCGTCTCAAAGGACTATATCGGCGGCATCTGGCCCGCAGGCATCGGCACCGTCCTCACCGTCCTCGCCCTGCTGCTCTGCTGCGCCTGGAACAATACGGCCTACTACCCCTCGACAGCCGACCTGCAGTCGTCGCTGACACTCCAGAACTCCTGTTCGAGTGAGTTCACGCTGCGCACGATGTTCTACGTCTCACTGCTCGTGCCCTTCGTACTGGCCTATATCATCTATGCCTGGCGCGCCATCGACGCCAAGAAACTCGACAAAGACGAGATCAACAGCGACCACGCCTACTAAGGCTTCTTGATAATATTAATGTATTCCTGGTAGGGAATATACCTGCCACCCATAGAACGGAGGTGCGGCGTTTCGAACTGACAGTCGATAAGCCGCCCTCCTAATATTTCGAACATACGGGCCAGATGGATGAGGG
>JAFWTK010000106.1 GCA_017518935.1 Prevotella sp. | reverse complement strand
GTAGTTATTATATCCGTAGTGGAGAAGGCACAGCGTCAAGTCCTTATGACTATACACCAGCGACTGGTACTGCTGAAAATGGAATAGATTACTACGAGAAGGTTTCCCCAAATAATAAAGTGGTGGAGTATGTGAAAATGCTTCATGAGGGAGATGATGTGAGTGATTATTATACCCTTAGCGGATCAGACTATGTTCCAGAAACGGGTAATAATGCTGTAGAGGGCTCCACTTATTATAAGAAGAATATAGTTAAGGGTGCTGATATCCGATTAAATGTTTATGGCGGTGGTAATGACGCTAATGTAAAAGGCAATACGCACGTCGAAATCGGAAGGGCTTCGGATTAATGTTTTCGTTCGTCCTAGGCACGCCCTTCGTTCGTCCTTCGTTCGTCCTAGGCTCGTCTAAGCACGCCCAAAAGGCTTGCTTAGACTTGCTAAGTACTTGCTAAGGGTATGCCAAGGGTATGCTAAGGGTATGCCAAGGGTATGCCAACGCCTTGCCAAGTACTTGCCTAGGGTATGCCAACACTATGCCAATTGCACAAAAAAGAGGTAAAAATACAAATTTCGGTATGGTTTTTGTATATTATTCAAATAAAATATGTATTTTTGCAACCGAGAATTGGAAAGGAAACGAGTTATGGACGTACAATTTGACAAAACGAAAGCACTGAATGCTCTGCTGTATGTGGCTAACCGCGTGCAGAGGAAAGACTTTCATAAGATTTTCAAGATTGTCTATTTCGCCGATCGTCAGCATCTGGCAGAGTGGGGTAGGCCCATCACTGGTGATACGTATATTGCCATGGATGCAGGACCTGTGCCCTCGAAAATGTATGATATGCTGAAAATTGTACGGGGTGACTCTTATCTGCCTGACACGGAGGGCCTCGGGAAGTTCTTCAAGGTGGAGAATTGGATGTATATGCAGCCATTGATGGACGCTGACTTGAATAAGTTGTCGAAAAATGAGCAGGATGCTCTAAACGACTCTATCGCTAAATATGCAGGTCTGTCGTATGACGAGATCAAGGAGAAATCGCACGACATCGCTTGGCGCTCTACTGCCAGGGATTTCTCAATCAAGTGGGAGGATATTGCACGTGAGGCCGGGCTTGACGCAGAGGAGATGGAGTGTATCAACGAATTTTCGGCCTTACAGGCTGCGCTGGGCTGACAGGGAGGTATGGCTAAGAAAAACACTTTCTCGTCGCTTGAAAACTTGCGATCGCTTTCTATTTCGTCTGGTGCCGTGTTCTTGGGTCCATGGACAGGTATTGGCCATGAGAAATTCTTGATAGTGGCTGGTGTGGCTAAAGATAGGATTTTGGTTTGTTCGGTGATGATTAACTCGCAGATCAACCAGTATATCTTCAAACGCCCGAAGATGCTGGCTTGTCAGGTAGAATTGAAGGGCAAGGATTATGTTTTCCTAAGCCACGACTCGTATGCCAACTGTGCGCAACCTATTAAGGCTAAGTTGGATTTGTTTATGGTAGATGACCTGAAGTACTGTGGGTTATTGAACGAGCAGGACTTGGCGCAGGTTCAGCAACAGATTATTTCGAGTGGTTCGCTGACTGCTGAAGAAATCGCCATGTTTTTTGGGGAATAAATAAAGACCTACGATAGACCGATTACTTTTCCGGCTTGTTGCGCTTTTTGTCGAACTTGTCGAGGATGAGCCTGAAGGCTTCGAGGCCGACGAGGACGAGGAAGGTAGAGGCGGCGGCGAGGATATACATGCCACCTCCGCAGGCCAGACCGATGGCGGCGGTGACCCAGAGACCGGCGGCGGTGGTCAGACCGCGGACGGCATTCTCGTTCTTCTGGAAGATAATGGTGCCTGCACCGATGAAACCGATACCAGATACCACCTGGGAGGCCACACGCGACACGTCCCAGCGGTGCTCGGGGGTACCGAGGGCTCCTTCGAAGCCGTAGGCAGAGACAATCATAAACAGGGCCGAACCCAGCGCCACAAGGAAGTGGGTGCGGAAACCGGCCTCCTTGGCACGGTATTCACGTTCAAGACCGATGGCACCGCCCAGCAGTGCCGCCACGAATATTCGCAAGATAAATTCCCAAGTCATTTCCATAATTTTAATGAGTAATTAGTAATTAGAAATTAGTAATTATGATTACCTTGCAAGCCATTTCTGACCGCAAGAATACTCACTGTAAATTCTCGCCAATTGAAGAAATCATAATTACTCATTACTCATTACTAATTATTAATTCCTTCTTATAGCACCTGTGCCGTCGGTATGGCGTCGATTCCAGGTACTGCCACTGTGAGAGAACACCCTCGTTGGTCTCCATCTGCGGACCGGTGATGGCCCACTCGAATCCGTAGCGCTGAAACTGACGGATGAGGTCGTCGAAAATCAGGGCGTTGGCACCCTTGGCGCGGTACTCGGGCAGTACACCTATTAATAATAGATCTACGATATCCGTCTTGTGCCACTTCAGAATCTTCAGCAGGTGCCACCAGCCAAAGGGCAGGAACCGTCCGTCGCGGGTCTTTTGCAAGGCACGGGAGAACGAGGGGAAGGTGATGCCGAAGCCCACCATCTTCTCACCGTCCATGACGGCGGTGACAAGGTTCAGGTCGGCAATCTTGATGTAGTCGTTGACGAGCCGGTCGATCTGCTTCTGCGAGAGTTCGGAGAACCCGTAGAGATCCTTGTAGGTGGCGTTGAGCAGATGGAATACCTCGCGCCCGAAGCCCTCGTCGATGAGTTCATGGCGGGTGAACTTATGCACGCTCAGTCCGTAGCGCTTCTGCACCAGTTGGGTGGTCTTGGCAAACTTGTCGGGTACCACCTCCGGCACCTTTACCTTGTATTCCAGATAGTCGTTATCCTTTACAAACCCCAGGCGTTCAAAATGCTGGGCATAGTAGGGATAGTTGTAGTTGACGTACATGGTGGAGAGTTGGTCGAAACCGTCGACGAGCAAGCCTTCGCGGTCGGTGTCGATGAAGCCCATCGGCCCTACAATCTCAGTCATGCCTTTTTCGCGGCCCCAGTCCTCGACGACTTTCAGCAGGGCTGTGGATACCTCGATGTCGTCGATGAAGTCGAACCAGCCGAAGCGTACCGCCTGACGGTTCCACCGCTCGTTGGCACGGTGGTTGATGATTGCCGCCGCACGACCCACGATTTTGTTGTCTTTGAAAGCCAGGAAGTATTCGGCCTCGCAACACTCGAACGAGGGGTTCTTGTCGCGCTGCAGCGTTGCCATCTCGTCGGAATAAAGGTAAGGCACGGCAAATTCGTTGTCGCGATAAAGGTCGTAGTAGAATTGCACAAACTGCTTCAGTTCCTGTTTTGTTTTGACACGTTTTATTGTGGTCATCTTTCCTGGCAATAGTATAAGTGGGTGCAAAATTACAAAAAAAGTTGCTTTGTTGCTTCGTTTCGTGACAAAAATTTGGCTATATGCGTGAATTTATTTAATTTTGCACCCAAAATAATATGATACGTATGCAGACAAACAGTCATTTATCTCGGTTGATACTCGACCAGGCCAAGAAGTACGGTGATCGCGAGGTGCTGATCTATAAGGATTTCGGCGGCAAGGAATGGAAGTCGATATCCTGGAACCAGTTTTCCGACAAGGTCAAGCAGGTGTCGAACGCACTGCTCAACCTCGGTGTGAAGGTGCAGGAGAATATGGGTGTGTTCTCGCAGAACTCCGTCCAGTACCTGTTTACTGACTTTGGCGCCTGGGGCATCCGGGCAGTGACCATCCCCTTCTATGCCACCTCGTCGGAGCAGCAGATACAGTTCATGGTCAGCGACGCGAAGATACGATTCCTCTTCGTCGGTGAACAGGAACAGTACGACAAGGCCCGCCGTGTGGTGTCGATGTGCCAGACCTTGGAGCGGATCATCATCTTCGACAAGAACGTACGTATCTCGACCCATGACCCCAACGCGATGTACTTCGATGACTTCCTGAAACTGGGTGAGAACCTGCCCCGACAGTCGGAGGTGGAGTCGTTGCAGGCACAGGCCTCGATGGACGACATCGCGAACATCTTATATACTTCTGGTACAACAGGCGACTCGAAGGGGGTCATCCTGACCTGCGGACAGTATCATGCGGCGATGGAGGCCAACAACAAGTGTGTGCCGGTGGGCGAGAAGGACCGTGTGCTCAACTTCCTGCCGTTTACCCATATCTTCGAGAAGGGCTGGAAGATCCTTTGTCTGACGGAGGGAGCCAAACTGATTGTGAACACCTATCCCTTGGAGGTGCAACAGTCGATGAAGGAGACACATCCCACCTGTATGTCGTCGGTACCCCGTTTCTGGGAGAAGGTGTATATGGGGGTGCAGGAACAGATCGAGAAGGCAAGTGCCCCGAAACGGAAACTCTTCCAGTATGCACTGAGCATCGGCAAGAAGCATAACATCGACTATCTGTCGAAGGGAAAGCGTCCGCCGCTGGCCCTGCATCTGCAATACGAGATGTTCAACAAGACGGTCTTCTCTCTGGTCCGTAAGGAGTTGGGACTGGAGAATGCCCACTTCTTCCCCACGGCAGGTGCCACGGTGAATCCCCAGGTGGAGGAGTTCGTGCATGCCATCGGCATCAATATGATTGTGGGCTATGGACTCACAGAGAGTCTTGCCACCGTGAGTTGTAACCATCTGGGTGAGCCCTGGACGGTGGGCGGTGTCGGTATTCCCATCGAGGGCATCGACATCCGTATCAGCGACGAGGGTGAGGTGCTGTTGAAAGGCCCGACGATTACCGTTGGCTACTATAACCGCGACGACCTGACGCGCGAGGCGTTTACAGAGGATGGCTACTTCAAGACGGGCGACTCTGGCTACCTGAAAGACGGCGAACTGTTTCTGAAGGAGCGCATCAAGGATCTCTATAAGACCTCGAACGGCAAGTATATCGCCCCGCAGATGATTGAGTCGAAACTGTTGGTGGATAAGTTCATCGACCAGATAGCCATCATTGCCGACCAGCGGAAGTTCGTGTCGGCACTGATCATTCCCGTCTATCCGTTGTTGGAGGAATATGCCCGTGAGCATCATATCCCGTTTGAGAACCGTGAGCAACTCTGTGCCGACCCGAAGATCAACGAGATGATGAAGGAGCGTATCGACACCCTCCAGCAGCAGTTGGCACACTATGAGCAGATCAAGCGTTTCACCTTGTTGCCCCACCACTTCTCGATGGAGAAGGGTGAACTGACGAACACGCTGAAGATCAAGCGCCGCGTGCTCAATGAGAACTACAAGCGCGAGATAGATGCGATGTACTTAGAATAATTTGTAATGAGTAATGAGTAATTAGTAATTATGATTTGTTCTATAGGCAGGGAAAAGTGAGAATGATTTTGGAAAAAGTGAGATTTATAAGCATTGAATAAGAAAAAATATGGTTAATGGGAAATAGCAAAAGTAATCACAATTACTCATTACTAATTACTCATTACTAATTTAAATATGATAACAACCGACCAATTAAAGGATGTATTAGAGCGGGCTGATGCGCTGCGCCGGTACCTCGAAATAGATAAGAAACAGATGGAGTACGAGGAGGAGGATCTTCGTACGCAGGCGCCTGACTTCTGGGAAGACCGTAAGCGCGCAGAGGAGCAGATGAAGAAGGTGAAGGGCATCAAGAAATGGCTCGACGGCTATAAGGAGGTGCGTACCCTGGCCGACGAACTGCAACTGGCCTTCGACTTCTACAAGGACGAGATGGTGACCGAGGAAGAGGTGGACGACACCTACGCCAAGGCGATTCAGGCCATCGAGGACCTGGAACTGAAGAATATGCTCCGTCAGAAGGAGGACCCAATGGAGGCGGTGCTGAAGATTAACTCGGGTGCCGGTGGTACGGAGGCACAGGACTGGGCCTCGATGCTGATGCGTATGTATATGCGCTGGGCGGAGGCTCACGGCTATAAGGTGACGATATCCAACCTGCTCGACGGTGATGAGGCGGGTATCAAGAGCGTGACGATGCAGATTGAGGGGGGCGATTATGCCTACGGTTATCTGAAATCGGAGAACGGGGTGCACCGTCTGGTACGTGTGTCGCCGTTTAATGCGCAGGGCAAACGTATGACATCCTTTGCCTCGGTGTTCGTCTCGCCGCTGGTGGATGACACCATCGAGGTGTATGTCGATCCCGCCAAACTGTCGTGGGACACGTTCCGCAGCAGCGGTGCCGGTGGACAGAACGTGAACAAGGTAGAGTCGGGAGTACGTCTGCGCTATTGGTACACCGACCCTGATACGGGTGAGGAAGAGGAAATCCTCATCGAGAACACGGAGACACGCGACCAGCCGAAGAACAAGGAGCGTGCCATGACGTTGCTGAAATCACAACTCTACGACCGGGCGATGAAGAAGCGCCTGGAGGCTCAGGCGAAGATCGAGGCGGGTAAGAAGAAGATCGAGTGGGGTAGTCAGATACGCTCTTACGTCTTCGATGACCGCCGTGTGAAAGACCACCGCACGAACTACCAGACCACCGATGTCGATGCCGTCATGAACGGCAAGATCGATGACTTCATCAAGGCCTACCTGATGGAGTTCCCCGTGAACGACGAAGAAAATTAGAAATTAGGAATTAGAAATTAGGAATTGTGATTACCTGATTATGCAGAAAAGGCCTGAGAATGTTATCCTGAAGAAAACAGAAGATTTCAGTGACAGAATAGTCAAAATGTATAAGTATCTTCTGAAAAAGAAGGAGGGTAATGCAGACCTATTGAAACAGGTTTTACGTAGCGGAACAAGTGTGGGAGCAAATGTAGCAGAGAGCAAATTTGCACAAAGTGAAGCAGACTTCCTGACTAAATTAACGATAGCCCTAAAAGAGGCTAATGAGACAAAGTTCTGGTTGAAGCGCCTGTATGCAGGGGATTATTTGACAGATACAGAATATGAGTCCATCATAAAAGATAATGAAGAGATAATAAACATATTAGTAAAAATCACGGGAACTATGAAACAAAGGATGCAGAAGTAATCATAATTTCTAATTCCTAATTTCTAATTCCTAATTTAAAACAAGTATTATGGCACAGATTGCAAAACCATCAAAGGCTACCGTCAAGAAGGTGGCTTATCAGAAGAAAGTGGAAGACAAGGGTAAGAAAGTGGTGAACTGGATCTTCGCTGCCCTCATCGCACTCGCACTCTTGTTCGTGATCTATTCCGTCTTCATCGTTTCTTAATGAGCGGACTGGAGATAGAACG
>JAFWTK010000011.1 GCA_017518935.1 Prevotella sp. | reverse complement strand
TGGGGTCGAGCAGACGGGTGTATTCGCGCATCGCCTCGGCCACACGGCGACCATCCACGGCATTCTCCATGCCCCATTCCTCGTTGCCGTCGCTCCAGAGAATGACGCTGGGGTGGTTGCGGTCGCGGCGTATCATATTCTCCAACAGGCGCAGGTGCTCGCTATTGATGCCTGACAAGCGGTTCTCGTCAATCACCAGGATGCCCTCGCGGTCGCAGATGTCGAGCAGTACGGGGGTCATGGGGTTGTGCGACGAGCGGTAGGCATTGCAACCAAACTTCTTCAGTTCCTTGATGCGCCACTCTAACAGAGCCTCGGGGATAGCCGAGCCTACACCCGCATGGTCTTGGTGCATGTTCACGCCCTTCAGTTTCAGCGGCTGGCCGTTGAGCAGGAAGCCACGGTCGGCAGTGAAGGCAATGTCGCGGATGCTCGTAATGGTCTCGTAGATGTCGGTCACCTGACCGTTTACCTTCACGGTGGTCTCCACCTTGTATATATATGGGTCGGTGGTGCTCCAAAGATGAGGATTGTTTAAGTGAAGAGTGAAAAGTGAAGAGTGAAGAGTTTGCTTCGCTTTCAGCGTCAAGGTTTGGGTGGTGCTGTGGGCAACCTCCTTGCCGTCGGCATCGAGCAGACGGTGGCTGACCTCACATTGCTGGGTGGTCAGCGAGTGGTTGTTGATTTCTGTCTCCACGTGAATGGTGGCCTGATCGTAAGGTGCTTTCAGGTCGGCATATACGAACGTGCCGAAAGGAGCCACACTGACAGCGGCGGTCTTCACGAGCCATGCGTCACGGTAGATACCGGCTCCCTCATAGAACCAGCCCTCCTCTAATGTCGCGTCGGCCCGCACACAGATGAGGTTGTCGCCGCCGTAGTTCACATACTCCGTCACGTCATACACCTGCGTGGCATAGCCGCTTGGCTCCGTACCCATGTAGTAGCCGTTGAACCACACACGGGCATCGCGGAAGATGCCGTCGAACTGCAACAGCAGGTGCTTGCCTAAGTCGGACTCCGGGATGCTGATGGTCTTCCTGTACCAGCCCACACTGGTCTCAGGATATTTATAGCCCACGGTCTT
The DNA here is from genome assembly GCA_017518935.1 of Prevotella sp. Classification (GTDB taxonomy): domain Bacteria; phylum Bacteroidota; class Bacteroidia; order Bacteroidales; family Bacteroidaceae; genus Prevotella. The sequence continues at coordinate 1,363 of JAFWTK010000011.1, read as the reverse complement.
GTAGCCGTGCGAGTGACTGGCTTCACGAGCGTAGGGCAGCGTCGTCACCCAGTCGTGAGGCACGCGCACCTCCTCCCAAGCCGAGTCATCAAACTTCTTGCTGTAAGGCCCCTCGTTGTGCAGTGAGTTCGCCTTGGTCAAGTAATTAAAGTACTCCGTGCCGCATCCAAAGTCTTTGGCAGGGTCAGAAGCATTGCCCAGGGCAAACCTCCATCCCTCGTCCAACCGGATTGTCTCTCGCACGCTCTGTGCACTGGCCGTGCCAGCCAACAGACAGGCCACCGCCACAATCATCATTTGTCTCAACTTCATCTTTATTATCTAACGTATTATCGTAATATCCTGTTCCAATGTATCCTCAAACTCGCAGAAGTGACCCAACAAACTCCAGCCCCAGAAAGGGTCGAGGCCGCAGCCCTCACCCGTCTCGGAGTTGTAATACTCGCGGTTGCCGTTCTCACGGACGAGTTTGGTGGTGTAGTGGGCAAGCAACGAGGCGTACTCCTTCATGCCGTAGTAGCGCAGGCCGTGATAGATGATATAGTTGGTGGGAATCCAGGCATTGGCACGCCAGCCGCAACCAATGTCCGACGAATACTTGGTGGTGGTGTACCACGGGCACGACCGCGACAGGGCAGCAACGGGGGCTCCCGTCCAGAACTCCTTGGGGTTGAACAGATAGTCGCGCACCATACGGGTAGCCTGTTCGGGCGTGGCCACTTCCGACCACAGCACGGCAAAGGCGCCTATAGAGCGCACAGGTATCAGATCCTTCTTCTTCCATTTCTGGATGTTCACGTCGGCCACAACGGCGGCACTCTTGGCAAACCAGTGTGCCGGCGTGTGGCGGCGATCATAGTAGAAACCATCCTCCTCATCCCACAGCATCGTGCGGATGCGCTCGGCCAGTTCGGCACTCTTCTGGCGGTACTCAGCAGCCATATTCTTCTTCCCCGCCATCTCGGCAAGTTTGGCAAACGCCTTCATCTCGCGCACCAGGTAGCAGTTCAGGTCAACACCCTCCGAGCAGCGGTCGAGCCACCATCCGGCCCGCTCGTGCTGGTTGTCCATGCCCGTATGCGGTGCCGACATCCACTCGCTCAGTCCGTTGCCGTCCTCGTCCATGTTCACGAGCCAGTAGTCTAGGTATTTCTTCAGTCGCTCAAAGGTGTTCTTCTCAAGAATCCAGTCCTTCTCGCCGTACTCCTGCACGGCCAGCAAAGCAATCTGCGAGAGGAAGGGCTTGACGTGCTCGTTGTCGTGCGACGGGTTAGAGGGAACCGAGCGGGCAATGAAACCGTCTTCGCGCTGATTCTGCAGGAACAGCAGCACGCCGTTCTTGATATACTCCGACGGCCAGCCC
>JAFWTK010000105.1 GCA_017518935.1 Prevotella sp. | reverse complement strand
GGGCATGTATCTCAGCGATGATGCCAATAACTTGACGCGTTGGAAGATGCCTTCCGACATCGGTACCATCCCTGCCAAAGGTTTTCTCGTGGTGTGGCTTGGCTCTGATGACATCAAGAGCAATCAGGCTCCTTTCAAACTTGACTGTGACGGTGGAACCATCTGTCTAAGTGATGCCAGTGGAAAACTCATCGTCAGTCAAACTTATCCCAAGGCCATGAGTCGTACTGCTTGGGCTTGCAAAACCGATGGAGTTGGAGACAAAGAAAGTGATTGGAGTTGGACCGCCAATCCTACGCCTGGTGCAACAAACGCCACTTCAGTCTTTGCCACCAATCGACTTGACGCACCTGTTGTCAGTGTAAGTAGCAAACTTTTCACAGGCTCTCTGCAGATAAAAGTAGATATTCCCGAAGGAACCAGACTGATTTACACCACTGACGGCAGTGTTCCTACACGTCCGGGTAACAGTGATGACGAGCCGACATGGATAAACTGGATAACAAACAGCGACTGTGAGGGCAATGATGACCAATGCTTCGTCAGTTATAATGGCGACGAAAAAAAAGATGTGAATCGCATCACCAGTGGCATCGGCTATAATAACTCACGTGGTATCAAGGTGCATTCTATTGACAACCCGGCGGACGTATGGGACACGCAATTTTTCGTCTATACTCCCGACCACGTATGGAAAGCAGGTGAGCAATATCGTTTTAGCATGAAGGTACGTGCCGATAAAAACGCAAAAATCTCTGTGCAGTCGCACAATGGGCCACATAATTATATCAGTGGTAACATGCTCAACACCAACTATAGCATTACTACTGCGTGGCAGACAATCGATTTTGAAGGCACTATTACCAACGAACAGGCGGGATCTTCTGGTATGAATACTATCGCCTTCAATCTGAACGAGTTAAGGGAGGCAAACAATTACTATTTCGATGACATCGTCTGGGAGTCATTCGGAGTAAGAGAAGGTAATACTAATAGCGACTATGAGATTGCCGTTAGGGATAATCCAGGCCAAGAGAGTATGACAGGAAGATTTACTATTAGTAAAACGACGAACTATGTGTTCCGCCTGTTCAAGGACGGCTATTTGCCTAGCGTACCTGTGACACGCAGTTATATCAAGACCGATCACAATTATACCATACCCGTCGTTTCCATTGTCGGAGATGATAAATATTTTAATGACCCGATGTGGGGTATTTATGTTGTGGGAACAAATGGTATTTCAGGTAACGGTCAAGACTCTCCCGTAAACTGGAACCAACCGTGGGATCGTCCTGTCAACTTCAGTTACATCAGTCCTACAGAGGGGATGCTGTTCAATCAAGATGTGAATGTCAGTATCTCCGGTGGCTGGACTCGTTCGATTGACCCGAGATCGATGAAATTGAAATCAAATAAGGTATTCGATGGACTGAACCATCTTGACCATCCTTTCTTCCCTCAGAAACCTTATATCCGCAGTAAGGCCCTGCTTGTACGCAATGGCGGCAACGATGTCTGGAGAGATCGATCCCGCTTCATGGATTCGGCGTTGACAACGATTGTTCAGCGTTCAGGTATCGACCTCGATGTGCAGAGTACGGTGCAGGTGGCTGAGTACATCAATGGCAATTTCAAAGGCATATTGAACCTGCGTGAGCCGAATAACGATAAGTTCGTCTATGCCAACTGGGGCTACGACGACGAGGAGATTGATGCATTTGAGAATAGTACATTCAATAATGGCACCAGCGAAACGTACGACAATCTCGTGGAGTTGAGCGAGAACATTAACAACTCTGGTGTCTATGAAAAAGTGACGAAGTTGTTAGATATTGACGAGTTCTCCAATTATATGGCGGCAGAACTGTATCTTGGCAATGATGACTGGCCCGACAACAATATTAAGGGCTATCGCAGTCAGAAAGACGGTCGTTACCGTTTCGTACTCTTTGATCTTGACTATGCCTTTAATGAATGGGATCACGACATTACCTGGCTCGACAAATATAACGACATCAAGTTGGTGCGCCTATTTAAGAACCTGCTTAAGCACGATGGCTTCCGCAAGAAGTTTATCGACACCTTCTGTCTCATGGGCGGTAGCGTTTTTGAGCGCGAACGCGCTACGGGGATTGTCGATGAATTGGCTGATGCCATGCGACCTATGTCAGAGTACGATGGAATGTTACCTGATGGTGCGGCTAACACCATCAAGTCAAATCTGACGACCCGTATAGAGGATCTGACGACCCAACTACAGCAATATGGACCTATGAATTTGTCTGGCACCGAGAGACAATCCGTTACGCTGGGTACCGACACCCCAGGTGCCCACATTACCATTAATGGCATTGACGTGCCCTATGCCGATTTCAAGGGCTACCTTTTCCAGCCTGTGACTTTAGAGGCTAAGGCACCTGCTGGCTACCGCTTTGCCGGATGGGCTCTTGGTACGGGTACTCCTTCCAATTGTCTCATTAAGACTAATGACACAAGGAAATACTACGACAAGGGAGCGGCTCCATCCAACTGGAACGCCAGTGGTTTTAGCGACAATAGTTGGGCTTCGGGCAGGGCTCC
>JAFWTK010000104.1 GCA_017518935.1 Prevotella sp. | reverse complement strand
CTGGGCATTGACTACGGTGACGGGCTCGCCCTCCTGCTCGGTGTTGTTCCAGTAGGTGATCTGCAGACCCTGACGGCCTTTCGGATCCCTGATGTTGCTGAACTGGCTCTCAATCTGCTCGTTCCTCGTCAGTCCGCAGCCTAAGACATACGGTACGGCCGCTATCTTGCGGATGCCTTCGAGGGCGGTGACGGTCTTCGTGGGGTAGCCGCTGTAGTTGCCCCACATCATCACGGAGTCGTTGGCGTTGGGGCCCATGATGGCGAGTCGGGAACTTGCTGTTGTCTTCGAGAGGGGCAGCACGCCGTTATTCTTCAGCAGCACGATGCTCTTGCGGGCCATGTCGAGGGCGAGGGCCTTGTGCTCCTTCGAGGCGATGACGCTCTCAGGAATCTTCGTCCAGGGGTTCAGGTCGTCGGAATCGAAGTCGCCGAGTTCGAAGCGGGCGATGAGCAGGCGGCGCAGGCTCTTGTCGAGGTCAGCCTCCTTGATGTCGCCACGGCGCACGGCTTCTGGCAGGTTCCTGTATTCCGAGCCGCACTCCACGTCGGTACCGGCCAGTACGGCATGAGCCGATGCCTCAGGGCTGTCCTTGGCGGTGTTGTGCCAGCGGGGCAGGAAGTCGCGGATGGCACCGCAGTCGCTGGTAATCAGGCCCTCGAAACCCCATTCGTCGCGCAGTATCTGTTGTTCGTAGCGGGTCTGCGAGCAGCAGGGCTGTCCGTCGATACGCTGGTAGGCGCACATCACCTCGGCCACCTTGCCTTCCTGCACCAAGGCTTTGAAGGCGGGGAGATAGGTCTCCCAGAGGTCGCGCTCGGGCAGGTTCTCTACATCAAAGGTATGGCGGTTCCACTCCGGGCCGCTGTGTACGGCATAGTGCTTGGCGCAGGCGAGGAGTTTGCGGTATTTGCTCACGCCCAGGTCTTCACCGTTGTAGCCCACACCCTGCAGGCCGCGCACCACGGCGAGGCCCATCTTCGAGGTGAGGTAGGGGTCTTCGCCGTAGGTCTCCTGGCCGCGTCCCCAGCGGGGGTCACGGAAGATGTTGACATTCGGGCACCAGAACGTCAGCTCGGGGTTGCCGGGATAGTAGGTCTCGCCCATTCCCACATGCTTCACGCTGTGGTCGGAGCGGTTCCAGTTGGCACGGGCCTCGTCGCTGACAGCGGTGAAGACCTTGTGCAACAGGGCGTCGTCCCACGAGGCTGCCATGGCCATCGTGATGGGGAAGACGGTGGCATAGCCGTTGCGCCCGATGCCGTGCAGGGCCTCGTTCCACCACTGGAACTGTGGGATGCCGAGTCGCTCGATGGCGGGCGACGTGTCCATCATCAAACTCACTTTCTCTTCGAGTGTCAGTCTGCCGAGCAGGTCGTCGGCACGCTGACTGGCTGTCAGGTTGGGGTTCTGATAAGGCAGTTGCTGTGCATTTGCTGTCAGGGCACAGATACCCATCATCAGGATAACTAATAATTTTCTCTTTTCCATACTTGATTGTTTTTAAAGACTGTTATTCTTTCGCAAAGGTAGCAAAAAAGATGGTTTTATCATAAAATTTAGGCCTTATTTTGCAGATTTTTGCCAAAAAACTTGCAAAAGATGTAAATAAACCGTATATTTGCCGCCGATAAGATTCTTATCAGCCATTTGCTGATTTACCTTATCAATTATAGTTAGAGGTTGGTAGCGTCCTGCACCAACCTCATTTTTTAGCCACAGATTATCTCAGATAGCCACAGATTCTCCCGGACGGGACTACTGGATTTCCCAACCGATAGCACTGGCACCGAGCACGGCAGCACTGGCACCGTCGAGGCCACTCACCAGGAACTGTGCCTTGTTCTTGAAGATTTTCAGCACGTGGTTGTTGTATGCCTCTTGAATGGGTTTCATAATCAGGTCGCCTGCCTTCACCATACCACCAAAGAAGATGAATGCCTCCGGACTGCTGAAAGCGGCGAAATCGGCACAGGCCTCACCCAGCATCTTACCGGTAAATTCGTAGATATCCTTAGCCAGTTCGTCACCTTTACCGGCAGCGATGGATACGTCGAGGGAAGTGATCTTCTCCGGATCCATCTCGCGCAGCAGTGAAGGACGGTCAGTCTTCATCAGCAGTTCCCGGGCCGTGCGGGCCACACCCGTGGCAGAGCAGTAGGCTTCCAGACAACCCTTTCGGCCACAACCGCAGGGACGGCCCTCTTCGCCGCGCACCATCGTGACATGACCTAACTCACCGGCAAAGCCATCGTGCCCGTAGAGCAATTGTCCGTTGACTACGATACCAGAGCCCACGCCTGTACCCAAGGTGATGACGATGAAGTTCTTCATGCCGCGGGCCACGCCGTAGACCATCTCGCCGATGGCGGCTGCGTTGGCATCGTTAGTCATGGCTACAGGTATATTGTTCAGACGCTCGCTGAACAGTTTTGCCAGAGGCACCACACCGTCGTGTGCCCAGGGCAGGTTCGGAGCGAACTCGATGGTTCCTGTGTAATAGTTGGCATTCGGTGCACCGATACCCATCGCCTTGATCTTCTCGATGCCGCCCACCTGGTCGATGATGACTTGCAGAGCCTCCACACAGGCGTCTACATAATCCTCTACTTTCTCATAGCCCCCCGTCTTGATGGCGGTTGTTGCCTTGATGTCACCACGTGCATCTACGATGCCGAATACGGAGTTTGTTCCTCCTAAATCCAAGCCGATGACATACGGCTTGATTGCTACGTTTTGCTCGTTCATAATTTATGATGGTTTTGATTAATTATTCATTAATGCGAGACAAAGATAATAAAATTTTGCTTACTAAATCATTTTTTTAAGGAAATTAACCATTCGTTTTCAGATTTTTTTATATCTTTGCACCATCGAATAGAGAATAATGTATATGCGAAGGCTATCAAGGCATATATTTGCTATATTATTTGTTACCCTTATCGTGGCCGTTGTCGCCTGCGATGGCGTGACGAGACGGAGGCCAAGGCTGGAAGCCAGCAGGGCCGACAGTGTACTGTTTGATGTCGGTGTTGCCAAGGATTATGACCGTATGAGGGTGTTGGCCGATAGTTTTGAGGCGGCAGGTGACATCTCGCCGCTGAATGCCAACCGTTGGCGCGGCGTATCTTACTATCATCAGGGGCATTACCGTATGTCAGAGTTGTATTATCGGAAGGCCATCGATTGTAAGGTACAGAATGACGAAGATCAGTTAAGTTATAACAAATGCGCCCGTCGACTCTCGGAACTTCTGTTGGTGAAAGGCGACTACGAGGGCTCACTCATCGTGGCCATCCCTGCTGTGAAGAAGATGGAGGAGTCTGGTATAGGCTCAGATATCGACTATGCCATCCTGTTGAACAATATCGGCTGTTGCCAGTTGAGCCTTGGTCAGGAAAAGGAGGCCAATGAGAGTTTCCTCAAGGCCCGTGAGCACTACGCTAATCGATGGCAGTCGGACAGCACGAGCCGAGGCTTCCAAGAGGCTGTGCTTGGAACGGTCTATACGAGTCTGGCCTATATTAACACCCGCCGTTATGCTGAGTCGATCTATTGGATAGACCGTACGGAGATGTTGTTGGGCAAGTATCGCCTGCGGCTCGATGCACGTGTGGAATACTTCGATGAGTATCAGGGTCGCATTGAGATTATGCGGGCTGTGGCCATGCAGGGACTGAATAAGACAGAAGAGGCCGCCAAGGCCTATCAGGCCTTCTTGAAGACGGACTATTCGAAGACCGGTGCAGGTCATATTAATGCCAATGACTACTTGGTGGCTGCGCAGCGTTTTGCTGAGGCTGCTGATAACTACTGTTACCTGGATGAGACGATGGCCCACTGGGGCATGGAGCCCTCAATCGATAACATCCAACTCTATCTGTTGCCCAAGTACAGGGCCAATGCAGAAGCCGGTCGCAGGGATTCCGCCCGGGCGATGGGTGAGCGCATCCTCTCTTTGCTCGATGGTGCCATCACGGATCAGAAGAACAGTGCTACCGCTGAGTTGGCCACCATCTACGACACGCAGGGAAAGGAGGCTGAGATATCACAGCAGCAAGCCAAACTCTCGCGTCAGCGGCTGTTGGCAACGGGTATCGCCTTAGTCCTGATTATTGTGTTCTTCATTATCTATACGCTTCACAGGCGCAGTGCCACCCAGCGTTTGACGGCTGCCCACGAGAAGTTGCAGATAGCCTACGACCAACTGGAAGAGGCCACGGCCCATAAGGAACGTATTGAGAGTGAGTTGCGTATTGCCCGTGATATACAGATGTCGATGGTACCAAACATCTTCCCAGACCGCGAAGGCCTTGACATCTATGCCATAATAGAGCCTGCGAAGGAGGTAGGCGGTGACCTTTATGGTTATCTGTTGATGGGTGATGAACTCTATTTCTGTCTGGGCGATGTGAGTGGAAAGGGCGTGCCCGCCTCGCTCTTTATGGCACAGGCCACCAGACTGTTCCGTACGCTGGCGACCCAGCACATGATGCCTGCAGAGATCGCCACCAGACTGAACAGTGCGCTTTCGGAAGATAATGAACATGGTATGTTTGTCACGATGTTCATTGGTCGTATCGACCTGAAAAGCGGTTCTATGGACTATTGTAATGCTGGTCATAACCCGCCATTCATGGGTGATGCCTCTGGAGGCGGCTTTATCGATATGTTGGCTAATGCCCCCATCGGTCTCTGGCCTGACTTGGAGTTTGACGGTGAGCGGATGGACGATGTCCGGGGCAGGCTGATTGTGATTTATACCGATGGATTGAACGAGGCAGAAAACCAGAGTCAGGAGCAGTTTGGCGACGATAGACTGGTGGAACTCCTCCAAACGATGGGTGATGCCAAAGCCCAGAAAGTGGTGGAAACGTTGAGAAAGGCTGTAGAGGAGCACCGTCAGGGGGCAGAGCCTAACGACGATATGACAATATTGTGTCTCAGGGTGAACTAAAAGCGAAGAAGATATGCCGTTTCACGTACCTATAAATATATTGGACTTCATCTTTAAGGGAATGATGATCGGAGTGATTGCATCCGCCCCGATGGGCCCTGTGGGTATCCTTTGTGTGCAGCGCACACTGAACAAGGGACGCTGGTACGGTTTGGCTACGGGTGTCGGGGCTGCGGTCAGCGATATTATCTATGCAGCCATCGCAGGCTACGGTATGTCGTTCGTCATGGATTTGATAAACAATGACCAAAACAGGTTCTATTTGCAGATTGCAGGTAGTATTATGTTGCTCTGTTTCGGATTCTATACCTATCGGACAGACCCGACGAAGAAGATGCACCAGTCTGGGCAACAGAAGGGCTCACTATGGTATAATGCCTGGACGGCTTTCCTCGTGACCTTTTCCAATCCGCTGATTATTTTCCTGTTCCTCGCTATGTATGCTCAGTTCGCCTTTGTGTTGCCCAACCATCCATTTGAGATGTTGGTGGGCTTCGCCAGCATCGTTGGTGGGGCACTGCTGTGGTGGTGGGGTCTGACATGGTTGGTGGATAAGATACGGACTAAATTCGATACAAATGGCATCAAGATAATCAATCAGGTGATTGGTGTGGCGGTGATTCTCGGTTCACTCATTATGCTTTTGGGAACGACAACGAACTTGGTACGCTTTTTTTAGGATATGTTTGTAGCACAGGAATTAAGAAAGAAGAATATTGCCGAATATCTGTTGTATATGTGGCAGATTGAGGACACGATACGTGCCTTTGACTGTTCGCTGAGGCGCATCCGCGACGAATGGGTGAGCCGTTTCGACTATACCGACGAGCAGAAGGAAGAGGAACTCGACTGGTTTGGCAACCTGATCCGCATGATGAATCAGGAGGGCTGTCGTGAGAAAGGGCATCTGCAAATCAACAAGGTGACGATGCAGATGCTGGTAGAACTCCATGACCAGTTGCTGCAGTCTACGAAGTTCCCGTTCTATAATGCGGAGTATTACAAGGTGTTGCCGTTCATCGTGGAATTGCGCAACCGGGGTGCCAACAAGGAAGAGAATGAGATTGAAACGTGTTTCAACTCGCTTTATGGTGTGATGCTGCTGCGCTTGCAGAAGAAAGACATTTCGCCCGATACAGCGCATGCCGTGAAGGAAATCACCACCTTCATCGGGATGCTCAGCGACTATTATCAAAAGGATAAAGAAGAAGGATTAAAATTTGAATAAGATGAACATATTGATAACGGGATGCAACGGGCAACTGGGAAACGAGATGCAGTTGCTGGAAAAGGACAATCCCCAGCATAACTATTTTAATACGGATGTAGCCGAATTGGATATCACCGACCAGGTGGCCATAGAGGCTTTCGTCCTGAATAATGAGATTGACGGTATTGTGAACTGTGCCGCCTATACTGCTGTAGATAAGGCGGAGGACGATAAGGAACTTTGTACGACACTGAATACGGTGGCACCGGCCTATCTCGCTGGCGCCATTGAGAAAAGGGGAGGGTGGATCATCCAAATCAGTACCGATTATGTCTTCAACGGCACCAAGCATACACCGTATGTGGAGACCGACACTCCTTGTCCTGACAGCGTCTATGGTTCGACGAAGTTGGCTGGTGAACTGGGTGTTCAGAAGTTCTGTCAAAAGACGATGATCATTCGTACGGCATGGTTGTATTCCACCTTTGGCAATAATTTTGTGAAGACCATGATCCGCTTGGGCAAGGAGAAACCTGAGTTGGGTGTGATCTTCGACCAGATAGGTACACCGACCTACGCCCGTGATCTGGCTGTGGCCATCTTTGCTGCCATCAACAAGGGCATTGTACCGGGTGTCTATCATTACTCGAATGAGGGAGTTATCTCGTGGTACGACTTCACGAAGGCCATCCATCGCATCGCAGGCATTACCACCTGTCATGTGCGCCCCCTCCATACTGAGGAGTATCCCACGCCAGCCAACCGTCCGCACTACTCCGTGCTCGACAAGACAAAAATCAAACAGACTTATGGTATCGAGGTCCCTTATTGGGAAGAAAGCCTCGCCGAATGCATAGCAAAATTATGAATCAAGAGATAGAAAGAAGACGAACATTTGCGATTATCTCGCACCCGGATGCGGGTAAGACGACCCTGACGGAGAAGTTCCTGCTGTTTGGCGGACAGATACAGGTGGCGGGAGCCGTCAAGAACAACAAGATCAAGAAGACCGCCACCTCCGACTGGATGGATATCGAGAAGCAGCGTGGTATCTCGGTATCGACCTCGGTGATGGAGTTCGACTATACCCCGGAGGGCTCTGAAATAGAATATAAGGTAAATATCCTCGACACTCCGGGTCACCAGGACTTTGCCGAAGATACTTTCCGTACACTGACGGCTGTCGATTCCGCCATCATCGTGGTGGATGGCGCCAAGGGCGTGGAGACGCAGACACGTAAACTGATGACGGTCTGCCGTATGCGCAAGACACCTGTGATCATCTTCATCAATAAGATGGACCGCGAGGGCCGCGACCCCTTTGACCTGCTCGACGAACTGGAACAGGAACTCAAGATCAAGGTGCGCCCGTTAAGTTGGCCTATCAACCAAGGGGCTAAGTTCAAGGGCGTGTATAACATCTATGAACAGAAACTCGACCTCTTTACGCCCGACAAACAACGCGTGACGGATAAAGTGGAAGTGGATATCAACAGTGATGAACTCGATAAGCGGGTAGGGGAACAGAATGCCGCCAAACTCCGTGAGGATCTGGAGTTGGTCGATGGAGTCTATCCCGAGTTCGATGTGGAGTCATATCGTGCTGCCGAGGTGGCTCCTGTGTTCTTTGGCTCAGCCCTGAACAATTTCGGTGTGCAGGAACTGCTGAACTGTTTTGTGGAGATTGCCCCGTCGCCCCGTCCCACGAAGGCTGAGGAGCGCGATGTGCAGCCCGAGGAACCCAAGTTTACGGGTTTTATCTTCAAGATTACTGCCAATATAGACCCCAACCACCGTTCCTGTATCGCTTTCTGTAAGGTGTGCAGTGGACGTTTCCAGCGTAATGTGCCCTACCTGCATGTCCGCCAGGGAAAGACGATGCGTTTCACCTCGCCAACACAGTTTATGGCGCAGCGCAAAAGTACTATCGACGAGGCCTGGCCGGGTGATATCGTGGGACTGCCCGACACTGGTGGTATCTTCAAGATTGGTGACACGCTCACAGAAGGAGAGCAATTGCATTTCCGTGGTCTGCCCTCATTCTCGCCGGAACTCTTCAAATATATCGAGAACGACGACCCGATGAAGTCGAAGCAACTGCAGAAGGGCATCGACCAACTCATGGACGAGGGCGTGGCGCAGTTGTTTGTCAATCAGTTCAACAACCGTAAGATCATCGGCACCGTGGGACAGTTGCAGTTTGAGGTCATCCAGTACCGCTTGGAGAACGAATACAATGCCAAGTGCCGTTGGGAGCCTGTGCATCTGTATAAGGCTTGTTGGATTGAGAGCAATGATGACAAGGAACTGGAGAACTTCAAGAAGCGCAAGTATCAGTATATGGCCAAAGACAAGGAGGGTCGTGATGTGTTTCTCGCCGACTCTGGCTATGTGCTCTCTATGGCACAGGAGGACTTCAAGCATATCAAATTCCATTTCACCAGTGAATTCTAACGTTATGAGAACCTTCCTCCTGTCAGTCTTGTTGACAATGTCCCTGATGCTGTCTGCACAGATCAGTGGTGTGGTGGTCGATGCATCCGATGGCTACCCTATTCCATACGCCACTGTCCAGTACAAGGGAAACCGTGTCTCCACGATTGCCAATGGCGAGGGCCGTTTTCGCATCGACCGTCATAACGGCTGGCGACTGACCATCAGTTCGGTTGGCTATCGTGAACAGGTCATCAACGTGGGACCACAGACGCCCGCTCAGATGACGATTCGACTGGCTGCTGACAACCAGACGCTGAAAGAAGTGACGGTGAAGTCGAAGAAAAAAACGCGTTATCGTCGTAAGGACAATCCGGCCGTAGAACTGATGCGCAAAGTGATTGCCAACAAGAAGAAGGCCGACTTGAAGCGTCATGATTACTACCGCTATCAGAACTACCAGAAGATCGGTCTCGGACTGAACGACTTGAAGCCCGAAACATTAGAGAAAGGTATGTTCAAGAGATACCCCTGGCTGAGAGAACAGGTGGACAGTAGCCAGTATACTGACAAATTGGTGCTGCCGCTGACGGTCGATGAGATGGTGACTGAACAACTCTGGCGGAAGGATCCGAAGACCGAGCGCACCATCGTGAAGGGTACCCGTTCGAGTGGTGTCAATGACCTGTTCCAGACAGGTGAGATACTGACCACCGTGATGCGCGAGGTATTCGCTGATGTGGATATCTATGACGACTATATCCTGTTACTGCGCCATAAGTTCAGTTCGCCTATTGGACGTGATGCCATCCAGTTCTACCGGTACTATATCGCCGACACTGTCTATGTGGGCAACGACCGCTGTATCCACCTCGACTTCCTGCCGAACAATATTCAAGATTACGGCTTCCGTGGGCAGATATATATCCTCGACGATTCGACCTATCAGGTGAAACGCTGCGAACTGCTGCTGCCCCGTTCCACCGACATCAACTGGGTGGAGTCGATGCAGTGTATGCAGGAGTTCGCCCAGCAGGACAATGGCGAATGGCTGCTCACCGTCGATGATATGATCGTGGAACTGATGTTGACAGAGTGGATCCAGAAAGCGGTGGTGACGCGCACCACACGTAAGACCGACTTCTCCTTCGACCCGTTACCGAAGGAGCGTTTCAAGAGCAAGAATCCGTTGCAGGTGGAGCGAGGCTCCGACAACCGCAGCGACGCCTTCTGGCAGGAACATCGCCAGGTGGAGTTCACCAGAAGCGAGGCGGGCATGGGCGGATTTCTCGACCACCTCGAACAACTCAAAGGCTTCAAGTACGTCATCTTCGTGCTCAAGGCTCTCTTTGAGAACTACTTAGAGACCGGCACGCGCGAAAAACCCAGTAAGTTCGATGTCGGTCCTATCAATACCTTCATCTCGCAGAATTTCTACGACGGCCTGCGCCTCAGGTTCGGCGGACAGACCACGGCGAATCTCAACCCCCATCTCTT
>JAFWTK010000103.1 GCA_017518935.1 Prevotella sp. | reverse complement strand
GGAGCACGATTCAGCAGAACGGGATGACCCTTCATCACATTCTCCAGGATATCCCAGATGACAGGTTCACGACGGTCTACAATTTTCTTGGCACTCTTCACCGTCTTCACGATACCGCGCTCAATGAGTTTACGGATGATAAACGGCTTATAGAGTTCGGCAGCCATCAGTTTCGGCAGACCGCACTCACCCATCTTCAACTCAGGACCGACGACGATTACTGAACGGGCAGAGTAGTCGACACGCTTACCGAGCAGGTTCTGACGGAAACGGCCCTGCTTACCCTTCAAAGAGTCGGACAGTGACTTCAATGGACGATTACTGTCACTCTTCACAGCCGATGACTTACGCGAGTTGTCGAAGAGCGAGTCGACTGCCTCCTGCAACATACGCTTCTCGTTACGGAGGATCACTTCAGGTGCCTTAATCTCCATCAGTCTCTTCAAACGGTTGTTACGAATGATGACACGACGATAGAGGTCATTCAGGTCGGAAGTGGCAAAACGGCCACCATCTAATGGCACGAGCGGACGGAGTTCCGGTGGCGTGACAGGAAGGATCTTCATGATCATCCACTCAGGACGGTTGACACCCTTCTCCACACTCTGACGGAAAGCCTCCACTACTTGCAGGCGCTTCAAGGCCTCGTTCTTACGCTGCATCGACGAGTCGCTGTTGGCACGGTCGCGCAGTTCGTACGACAGTGAGTCGAGGTCAAGACGGGTAAGCAGGTCATAAATAGCCTCTGCACCCATCTTGGCGATGAACTTATTGGGATCTTTATCGTCCAGATAGTCATTATCTGGAGAGACATAGTTGTCGAGAATCTCGTTGTATTCCTCCTCAGAAAGCAGGTCGTACATATTGGCACCGACGGCATCATTGCCCTCGGCATCCTTCTTACCAGCCATCACACCCGGTTGGATGACGACATAGCGCTCGTAGTAGATGACAGCATCGAGTTTCTTCGTAGGCAGACCGAGCAAATAGCCAATCTTATTAGGCAGACTGCGGAAATACCAGATGTGTGCCACAGGTACCACCAGTTCGATGTGTCCGGCACGCTCACGGCGCACCTTCTTCTCTGTCACCTCAACACCGCAACGGTCACAGACGATGCCCTTATAGCGGATACGCTTGTACTTACCGCAGGCGCACTCATAGTCCTTCGTCGGGCCGAAGATGCGTTCGCAGAACAGACCGTCGCGCTCTGGCTTATAAGTACGGTAGTTGATGGTTTCCGGCTTGGTGACTTCGCCGAAGGAGTTCTCAAGGATCTGTTCCGGTGAAGCAAGTCCGATGGTAATCTTGGTGAAATTACTCTTTGTCTTTGTATCTTTTTTGAAAGCCATAATCTTAATTTACAATTTGACAATTTACAATTTGACAATTTACTCTTAGTCCATCGTGATGCTCAGGCCAAGGCCACGGAGTTCGTGCAACAGCACGTTCAGTGACTCAGGGATACCCGGAGTTGGCATGGGCTCACCCTTCACGATGGCCTCGTAAGCCTTCGAACGACCTACGGTATCATCAGACTTGATGGTCAGGATCTCCTGCAACACATGGCTGGCACCGAATGCCTCCAGTGCCCAGACCTCCATCTCTCCGAAACGCTGGCCACCGAACTGAGCCTTACCACCGAGCGGCTGCTGAGTAATGAGACTGTACGGGCCAATGGAACGGGCATGCATCTTATCCTCAACCATGTGACCGAGTTTGAGGAAGTAGGTGATACCTACCGTAGCAGGCTGGTCGAACATCTCGCCCGTCTCACCGTCATAGAGGTGGGTAGAGCAGAGACGCGGCAGACCGGCCTTGTCAGTCCACTCAGCGAGATCATCGAGTTTAGCACCGTCGAAGATAGGTGTCGCAAACTTCACGCCCAGACGCTTACCGGCAGCACCGAGGATTGCCTCGAAGATCTGACCGAGGTTCATACGTGAAGGCACACCCAGCGGGTTCAGCACCAAGTCGACAGGACGACCATCCTCGAGGAACGGCATATCTTCCTGGCGCACCACCTTCGACACGATACCCTTGTTACCGTGACGACCTGCGAGTTTATCTCCCACACCAATCTTACGCTTCTTGGCCACATAGACCTTGGCCATCTCCAAGATACCAGAGGGCAGTTCGTCACCAATGGTGATGGCGAACTTCTTACGCTTCATCTCGGCATCCAACAGTTTATACTTCTTCAAGAAGTTGATGATCAACTTAGTGATCAGTTTATTCTTATGTTCATCGCTAGTCCAATTATTGGTCTGGATGTCACTATATTCAAGGTTTTTCAGGGCTGTCACCGTAAACTTGCTGCCCTTGCTGATAATCTCAGCACCCATATAATCCTTCACACCCATAGAAGTCTTACCCTTGGTGAGTTCAACCAACTTATCGATAAGGATATCTTTCAGGTCATCGACCTTAGCCTCATACTCCTCATCAATCTTTTTGAGCGTGATCTTATCCTGCGCTTTCGACTTACGATCCTTGATGGCACGCTTGAATAGTTTCTTATCGATAATGACACCTGTCAGCGACGGGTTTGCTTTCAATGAAGAGTCCTTCACGTCACCAGCCTTGTCACCAAAGATGGCACGGAGCAGTTTTTCTTCCGGTGAAGGATCACTCTCACCCTTCGGCGAGATCTTACCGATCAGGATATCACCGGGCTCGACACGGGCACCCACACGGATCACGCCATTGTCGTCGAGGTCCTTTGTGGCCTCCTCACTGACGTTAGGAATATCTGCCGTGAACTCCTCCACACCACGCTTGGTCTCACGCACGTCGAGAGAATACTCATCCACATGGACGGAGGTCAGGATATCCTCACGGACAATGCGCTCGTTGAGCACGATGGCATCCTCGTAGTTGTAACCCTTCCAAGGCATGTAGGCCACCAACAGGTTACGACCCAGAGCCAATTCTCCGTTCTCGGTGGCATAACCCTCGGTCAGAATATCACCCTTCTTCACGCGTTGTCCTTTGTTACAGATAGGACGCAGGTCAATAGTCATATTCTGGTTGGTACGACGGAACTTAGAGATACGGTACTCTTTCAAGGCAGGCTCGAACGAGACAAACTCTTCGTCCTCGGTACGGTCATACAGGATACGGATGGTCGTAGAATCGACATACTCCACGACACCATCGCCCTCGGCAGTCACCATCGTACGAGAGTTCTCACACACCTGCTTCTCAATACCGGTACCCACGATAGGAGCCTCGTTATGAAGCAGAGGCACAGCCTGACGCATCATGTTCGATCCCATGAGTGCACGGTGGGCATCATCGTGCTCTAGGAATGGAATCAATGAGGCGGCGATAGAGGCAATCTGCTGCGGTGACACATCCATCAAATCTACATCTGTTGGCGGAACCACTGGGAAGTCTGCATCCTGACGGCACTTCACCACCTTACGGATAAAGGTACCGTCATCGTTCAACGGGGCATTGCCCTGACCAATCACGTGCTCAGCCTCTTCCTCGGCAGTCAGGTAGACTATCTCGTCATTATTCAGGTTGGCTATACCATTCTCCACCTTACGGTAAGGTGTCTCAATGAAGCCGAGTTCATTAATCTTTGCATACACACAGAGTGACGAGATCAGACCGATGTTCGGGCCTTCAGGGCTCTCAATCGGGCAGAGACGACCGTAGTGTGTATAGTGTACGTCACGCACCTCGAAACCGGCACGCTCACGCGACAGACCGCCAGGGCCCAATGCAGAGAGACGACGCTTATGGGTCACCTCAGCCAGCGGGTTGGTCTGGTCCATAAACTGCGACAGCGGGTTGGTTCCGAAGAACGAGTTGATGACGCTGGAGATAGTTTTGGCGTTGATCAGGTCTGTCGGCGTAAACACCTCATTGTCGCGCACGTTCATACGCTCACGAATAGTACGGGCCATACGAGCCAAACCGATAGAGAATTGGTTAGACAACTGCTCACCCACCGTACGTACACGACGGTTAGACAGGTGGTCGATATCATCGACGGCAGCCTTAGAGTTAATCAACTGGATCAGATACTTGATAATCTCGATGATATCCTCCTTTGTCAGGACACGGACATCCATGCTCGTATCCAGTCCCAGTTTCTTATTGATACGATAGCGACCTACATCACCAAGGTCATAACGTTTGTCAGAGAAGAACAAATTCTGGATAACCTCACGGGCACTGGCATCATCGGCCGGGTCGGCATTACGCAACTGTCGGTAGATGTACAGCACTGCCTCTTTCTCAGAGTTACTGGGGTCCTTGGCCAGCGTATTGAAGATGATAGAGTAATCCTGTGCCACCTGCTCGTCCTTATGTACGAGAATAGTCTGGGCACCACTCTCCAAGATATCCATCATATTATCATCGGTAATCTCGGTCTCACGTTCCATGATGACCTCGTTACGCTCGATAGATACAACTTCGCCAGTATCCTCATCCACGAAGTCCTCGTTCCAACTTTTCAGCACACGGGCGGCCAGTTTACAACCAACCACAGCCTTCAAGGCTTTCTTGTTCACCTTCACCTCTTCGGCCAGATTGAAGATCTCAAGGATATCCTTATCAGCCTCGAAACCGATGGCACGCAACAACGTTGTCACGGGCAACTTTTTCTTACGATCGATGTATGCATACATGACATTATTGATGTCCGTTGCGAACTCAATCCAAGAACCCTTGAACGGGATGATACGTGCAGAATACAGCAGCGTGCCGTTAGCATGTACGTTCTGACCGAAGAACACACCCGGTGAACGATGCAACTGAGACACGACAACGCGCTCAGCACCATTGATGACAAATGTGCCATTGGAGGTCATATAGGGGATCGGACCCAGGAACACATCCTGAATGACCGTCCCGAAATCCTCATGATCCGGGTCTGTGCAATACAGTTTCAACTTAGCCTTCAAAGGTACGCTATAGGTAAGTCCACGCTCGAGACACTCATCAATGGTGTAACGAGGCGGATCAATATAGTAATCCAGGAACTCAAGAACGAAGTTATTACGTGTGTCGGTGATAGGGAAGTTCTCTGCGAACACCTTATACAAGCCATCATTCTTGCGTTCCTCAGGCGGAGTATCCAACTGCAGGAAGTCTTTGAACGACTTTAATTGCACATCAAGGAAATCCGGAAACGGCATGGGATTCTTGACGCTGCCAAAGTTTACTCTATTATCAATGGTTTTCTTCGTCATATCTGTTATTTATTAAAGATAAAAAATGGTCGGGAACCCTCGACTGGAGAGTCCCCAACCACGTTGGTATTTGTTGTGCTAATATTATTTCAGCTCAACCTCGGCACCAGCAGCCTCGATGGTCTCCTTCAGGTTCTCAGCCTCTTCCTTGCTCAGACCTTCCTTAACGGTAGCGGGAGCACCGTCAACGAGATCCTTTGCTTCCTTCAGACCAAGGCCACAAGCCTCCTTCACGGCCTTAACCACCTGGAGTTTAGCGGCGCCTGCAGACTTCAGAACCACATCGAATGAAGACTTCTCCTCAGCAGCGGCGGCCTCACCACCGGCTGCAGGACCTGCTGCAACAGCAACGGCTGCGGCTGCGGGCTCAATTCCATACTCGTCCTTCAGGACTGTTGCCAACTCGTTTACTTCCT
>JAFWTK010000102.1 GCA_017518935.1 Prevotella sp. | reverse complement strand
GTCTTGTCCGTCTGGCCTTCATCTTCGGCGGGAAAGTGAAAGAAGGCAAGCCCCATCGCCTTAATGCTTTTCAGGAGACAGCGAGGAATCCCATCGTCAAGGAAAGCCGATTCTACTTCACACCCGATAAAAAGGCAGCCTCCTATTGGCTGGCTGAGGTCTATTATAAAACCACCGGTCCGCGACGAGTGGTCATGCACCTGCTCTCCGTCGATAAAATCTACACCTCCGACTGTCCATCCATCCTTGAAAAACGCTTCCACGTCGAGGGGACGGTATTGGATGAGAACGGTCAGCCAATGCCCGACGCTGTCGTTGACGGCAACATTCAGGAGCCTTCCGATGCCGGAGGCGTCAGAACCGACAAGAACGGCCATTTCGACCTATGGCTGCCGTATAACGAAACGCCTCAGGTCAGAGCGAGCAAAGTCGGCTACCTTCGCGGATTTTCAAGGCCCGCCGACAACACCCCCATCACTATCCGCCTGACTCCTAAAACATCCCCCAAAAGTCAACCATCACTCATCAAGGCAGTCCATACCACAAAGGAAGGCGCCGTGAAGGCAGGCGACAAGATCAGCGGAACCGTGAGCGACGATATAGGTCCGCTGATGGGTGTCTCCGTCTGCGAGATTGACGCCAGAGGACACATCGTCAAATCTGCCGTCACCGATATTAATGGGCATTTTGTCATGAAGGTCCGGAATCCTGAAAACCGCCTCCGCTTCAGTTATGTGGGCATGATAACCGAGAAACGGGCTATCGACAAGAAGGAATACAAGATCATCATGGAGCCATCAATGAATCCAAGTTTTCCGCATTCTACTGATGGGCAAAGCGGCTACAGATATATACCAGTAGACGGACAAAGACGAGTCAATAATAAGGGTCTGCCTATCCCGCTGCGAGAGGGGAGCAACGTCACTGAGCGCATTTCAATGGCGGATTATGAGGGACTCGGAATAGTGGAAGATGGAGAAGGGGTGTCGAACGAGAACAACCCGCGTGTACTGATCAGCCTGACGGATGAGGAACAGGCTTTGGTGATGCCTGTCAACGACCTTGGTTTCGACCTGCTCCGCAAGGTCGGAGCCGACGAGAACATCCTGCTGTCGCCCTTGGGCATGACCTACGCCCTGGGACTGATCAACAACGGGGCTGCCGGTGAGACACGGAGACAAATCAACAAGGTGTTGGGCTGCGACGACAAGGGAACCGATAAATTCAATAGCTTCTGTCGCAAGATGCTCACAGAAGCGCCCAGAATCGACAGACTGACCCAGATGGAGATCACTAACGAATTCTACTCGCACAAGAGCAACAAGCCCAAGCCTATCTTCACGAAGGTGGCTAAAGACGATTACAACACACAGTTCATGGAGTCGGATAATGGGGACCCATTGAATTTTTCCCTGGTGAATACCATCAACTTCAAGGGCGTCTGGACGGATAAGTTCCATAAGGACGACACGCAGGACGAGGTGTTCAAAGGCGAGGATGGCAAAGAGCAGACGGTGCCGATGATGAACCAGACACGCCAGTTCTTCTATACCGAGAACGACCTCTGTCAGACGCTCTGCCTGCCTTACAGCAATGAGGCCTATCAGATGATCGTCCTGTTGCCGAAGGAGGGAAAGACCGTCCAGGATGTGGCCCAGTCGCTGACGGCTGACAGTTGGGAGAAGATGTATGACCAGATGAAAAGAATCACCGTCGATGTGAAGTTACCACGCTTTGAATCGTCGTCGGAGGTGAATCTCACTCGCGTCATATCGGCACTTATGCCCAATGCCTTCGATATGAAGAAGGCTGATTTCTCCAATCTCTTCGATTGGAAATCCTACATCGCCATGATCAAGCAGACAGGCCGCATCAAGGTTGATGAAACAGGTACAGAAGCAAGCGTCGTCACTGCTTTGCAAGGACGTATCATGGGACTGGATCTGGCACCGCCTGAAGTAATCTATTTCCACGCTACACATCCGTTTCTCTACTTCATCAGGGAGTGGTCGACAGGCGCCATCTTCTTCATCGGACAGTATATGGGGTCATAGTACACGTCATTTTCCTGGAAGCAAAAAATACCTTGGAGAGATATCCTAATTTCAAGGTATTTTTTTTGTGTTTTCAATAAAAATGATTATCTTTGCACCGAAAAAACTTATTATCATCGCTTAATCAGAAACGAAATGAAGAAAGTATTTGCTATCAGCATCGGCCTGATGATGGCCATTTCCGTTTTCGGGCAGAGTATCAAAGTGACACCAACCCTGAAGAAAGGTATGGTGAAAACCTATAGTGTCACAACCACTATGATAGCCGTGGGACAGACGGTGAATGTGACTTCGGAGGAGAAATTTACTGTTACGAAGGAAACTTCCAATGGCTTTGAGATGACGATGGAATCCTCCAACTTCAAGTCGGACGGCGACAACCAGAACCTGATGGGACGACTGGCGACCCTCGGCGAGGAAATGATGAAAGACTGCAAGATCCAGATCCGCCTCGACAAGGAGGGTAGGGTAGTGGAAGTGGTGAACTACGAAGATGTGAAGGCAAAGGCACTGGCATCGGGCAACAAACTTATCGACGATCTGCTGGAGGCTGCCCCAGAGATCTCGCAGTTGTTGTCGAAAGAGCAATTGCAGCAGCAACTGGCTGGCGAACTGACACCAGAGCGGCTGACGAAGAGTCTGACCATCAGTTCATCGCCCTTAGCACTCTTCGGACGCACCATCGCTACGGGCATGGAGGATACATACGATAACAATATGGTGACGTTGAAGCGTCTCTGGGTTGTCATCGGTAAGAACATCACTGCTTCGTCCAAGACCAACATGAGCCGTGAGGAACTGAAGGCCTACGTTCTCTCACAGGTGGAGAAGACGGCACCACAGCAGGCATCTATGATCAAAGACAACATTGATCAGGTGCTTGACAGTGGACTGCTGAAACTTGACGTGAACGAGCAGGCGAGTTACGAACTGGGCGATGACCTCTGGGTGAAATCGCTGGAGACAAAAACGGAAAGTGACATCGTGGGCCAGAAATCCAGCAGTCAAATCAAGGTCCAGTTGAAGAACTAATATCGAAGAGAATCCTGCCCCCAACGTGATGGAACAGACGAATCCTTATATCAAGCAGTTTCCCGAATTGTTCAAGGGAAAGAAGATTATGTACGTCCACGGCTTCGGGTCGTCGGGACAGAGCGGGACGGTGGCTCGTATCCGTGAGGTGTTGCCTACTGCTGTGGTGATTGCCCCCGACCTGCCCGTCCGTCCAGAGGAGGCGATGGCACTGCTGCGCCAGACATGTGTGAAAGAACAGCCAGACCTCATCATCGGTACTTCGATGGGCGGCATGTATGCGGAGATGCTCTACGGCTATGACCGTATCCTCGTGAACCCGGCCTTGCAGATGGGCGACACGATGAAGGATCACGGGATGATGGGGGCGCAGCACTTCCAGAACCCGCGACAGGACGGCGTGCAGGACTTCATCGTGACGAAGGCATTGGTGAAAGAATACAAGGAGATGACGGAGCACTGTTTCGAGGGTGTCAGCGACGAGGAGCGGGGACGAGTGTGGGGACTCTTTGGCGACGAGGATACGACGGTAAATACCTACGACCTTTTCCGCAGCAATTATCCGAAAGCCATTCGCTTCCACGGGGAGCATCGCATGAACGATAAATCCTTCATGCACTCCGTGGTGCCTGTCATCCGTTGGATCGACGACAGACAGGAGGGACGTGAGCGCCCCATCGTCTATATTGGCGTGGAAACACTTTCCGATATCTACGAGGCGCCGAGGAGTTCGATGCAGAAGACAGTCAGGAAACTGATAGAGAACTATCAGGTGTTCTTCGTGGCGGCAGCACCTCCTGATGCCGTCTATTATGCTGAAACGTGCGATTGGCTCTATGACTATGTCAACGTGCCGGCGTGGGGACATACCGTATTTACGGTGCGTCGCGACCTGCTCTATGGCGACTATTTCATCGGCGTGGAAGAGGAGTGGTCGGGGATGGCAACACACCTGCAGTTTGGCAGCGAGACCTTCAAGACATGGGACGACATTGCGACGTATTTTGAGCGTCTGGGTGGACAATAAGAAAACCAATATAGTAATTAACAATATGTCTAACTCTTAAAAAACAAATGACAATGAAAAAGTATTTTGCTGAAATGGTGGGCACTATGGTGCTTGTGTTGATGGGCTGCGGTGTGGCCGTGAGTCTGGGTTGTGATCCTGTAAACAACATTCCCGCTGTGGTTGGTACTGCTTTTGCCTTCGGACTGGCAGTGGTGGCAATGGCTTATACCATCGGTGGTATCAGCGGCTGTCATATCAATCCCGCCATCACCCTGGGTTGCTTTCTCAGCGGTCGTATGAGCAGTAAGGATTGTGGTATGTATATGCTCTTCCAGGTGATTGGCGCTTTCATTGGCTCACTGTTGTTATATATCCTCACCGAGAATGTTCCGGGCCTCGACGGTACTGGTGCCAATGATTTGCAGGCCAATGTGAGTATGCTGGGCGGACTCCTGGCAGAGATTATATTCACCTGTGTGTTTGTGCTCGTGGTATTAGGCGCTACAGCCAAGACAAACGGCGCTACTAACAATTTCGCAGGCCTCGCCATCGGACTGTCGCTTATCCTGGTTCATCTGGTCTGCATCCGTTACACTGGTACATCGGTTAACCCCGCCCGTTCCATTGCTCCCGCTATCTTCGAGGGCGGCACAGCATTAACTAACCTATGGATATTCATCATAGGTCCGTTTGTGGGCGGTGCGCTGGCTGCTGGCATCTGGAAAGTCATCGATACGCAAAAGTAGTAGTTTGGAAACAAAAAATCCCCGAAAGTTGATTGGCTTTCGGGGATTTTTTTGTAATTTTGCAGCGCAAAAAGATATCATCGAAATAGAAATAATGAAGAAACTAATTTTATTGACGGGAATGATGCTGGCTGTGGGCACAGCCTTCGCACAGAAACAGTGGTCGTTGCAGGACTGCATCGATTATGCATTGGCCAATAACATCACCCTGAAAAAGTCCCAACTCCAAAAGGAAAGTGCAACGGAGGATCTGAAAGGTGCCAAGGCGGCACTGCTGCCCTCAGTGAGTGCCTCGACCAACCAGAGTCTGGGCTACCAGCCGTGGAAGGACACGGGCTTGATGACCGTGACTAACGGCGTGGTGAACTCGAATATCAAGAAGACTTCGTACAACGGCAATTATTCTGTGAACGGACAGTGGACTGTCTGGAACGGAGGGCGAAATACCAAGACGGTGACGCTCGACCAACTGGCAGAGCAACAGGCAGACCTGCAGATGCAGGAAACGGCAAACAGCATTCAGGAACGCATCGCCCAGATATTCTCCCAGATACTCTATTTGGACGAGAATGTGAAGGTGAGCGAGCAGATGCTGGAAACCAGTAAGAAGAATGAGGAACGCGGACAGGAAATGCTGAACGTAGGCAAGATGTCGAAGGCTGATGTGGCCCAACTCACCTCACAGCGTGCCAACGACGAATACAGCATTGTGGAGGCGCAGAGTCAATTGCTGAACTACAAACTCCAATTGAAGCAACTCTTGGAGATTACCGATGAACAAGACTTCGATGTGAAGATCCCTGAGATTAGCGAGGCCCAGATACTCTCCGAGATTCCAGCCTTGCAGGCCGTCTATGAGCAGGCACTGTTAAGTCGTCCGGAGTTGGAGCGCTCGCGTTTGGCTATCAAGAGCAGCGGTGTGAGCCTCGGTATCGCCAAGGCCGGCTGGATGCCCAGCGTGAGCCTGACGGGCGGTGTGACCACCTCGACCAACTCGTTGAGTGACAATGGGTGGGGCTCGCAGATGAAGACCAACGTGAACACCAACGTGGGTGTGGGTGTGAGTGTGCCTATCTACGATGCCCGTTCGACGAAGACCGCCGTGAACAAGGCGAAGATACAGCAGTTGCAGGCACAACTCGACATGCAGGATCAGCAGAAGACGCTTTACAGTGATATCCAGCAATACTGGCTCAACGCTACGACGAACCAGATGAAATACAAGGCATCGATGAGCAGCGTGGAGAGTGCGCAAATGAGTTACGACCTGTTGTCTGAGCAGTTCCGTCTAGGACTAAAGAACATCGTAGAACTGTTGGCGGGTAAGGATAACCTGTTGCAGGCACAGCAGAACCAGTTGCAATCGAAGTACCAGACCATCTACAACAAGCAGATGCTGGAATTCTACCAGACGGGGGAAATAAAGTAGTTAAGAAATTAAGTAGTTAAAAAGTATATGAAGAAGATTGGAACGAAAGGATGGATTGTCATCGCCGTGATTGTCGTGATCATCATCGCATTATGGAAATGCTCGGGCGGCAAGAAAGAAGAAAAAGTAACGTTTGAGACGGCCAAGGTCGTGAAAGGGAATATCCAGACCTCTATTACAGCCACAGGTACTATTGAGCCCGTGACCAGTGTTACCGTGGGTACCCAGGTGTCAGGTATCGTGAGCCGCCTCTATGTAGATTACAATTCGGTTGTGAAGAAGGGGCAGGTGATTGCCGAACTTGACCGCACCAACCTGATTAGTGAGTTGAATGCCCAGAAGGCCAGTCTGGCTTCGGCACAGAGTTCGCTGAACTACCAGCAGAGCAATTACGAACGTTATAAGACCCTCTACGACAAGGGACTGGTGAGTGCCGATGAGTTTGAGAGTGCCCGCTTGCAGTATGAGCAGGCCAAGCAGCAGGTGGCACAGTCGCGTGAGAGTGTGCAGCGTGCTCAGACCAACCTCGGTTACGCCACCATTACCTCACCCATCGACGGTGTGGTATTGTCGAAGGCCGTAGAAGAAGGCCAGACGGTGGCAGCCTCATTCAATACCCCAGAACTCTTCACCATTGCTCAGGATCTGACGAACATGCGTGTGATTGCTGACATCGACGAGGCCGACATTGGTGGTGTGAAGGAAGGTTTGCGTGTGACATTCACTGTCGATGCTTTCCCCGAGGATACCTTTGAGGGCTCCGTGACACAGGTGCGCCAGCAGGCTACCACTGAGAGTAATGTAGTGACCTATGAGGTGGTAATCAGTGCCCCCAATGTAGACCTGAAACTGAAACCTGGTTTGACGGCCAACGTGACCATCTTCACTTTGGAGAAGAACGATGTACTCACCGTGCCTGCCAAGGCGCTGCGTTTCCAACCCAACGAGGCTCTTCTGAAGGAAGGCCAGACCATCGAGGACTGCGAGGGCATGCGTAAGGTATGGACCTTGGAGAACAATGTATTCAAGGCCCATAAAGTGGAAACCGGCACAACCAACGGTGTGATGACGGAGATTACTGGTGGCATTGCCGAGGGTACGGAGGTGCTGACAGAATTCAACATTTCTGGCGGTGAGATGGCTATGCCGCAGGGTGCACAGGGAGGAAATCCCTTTATGCCACGTCCGAGAGGTGCCGCCAACAGGGGCGGTCAGGCAGGTCAGGGAGGACAGAACGCTAACGGTGGCGCACAAGCCCCAAGAAGACCACAATAAGGTATGGCTGAAGACAATAGAAAAGTAGTCATCGAACTGCAGAATGTGAAGCGCTACTTCCAGGTGGGTTCAGAGACGGTGAAGGCTCTGCGTGGTGTCTCGTTCAAGATTTACGAGGGCGAGTTCGTTACCATCCAGGGTACCTCCGGCTCGGGAAAGTCAACGCTGCTGAACCAGTTGGGC
Source organism: Prevotella sp. (assembly GCA_017518935.1). Lineage (GTDB taxonomy): Bacteria > Bacteroidota > Bacteroidia > Bacteroidales > Bacteroidaceae > Prevotella. The sequence continues at coordinate 13,492 of JAFWTK010000102.1, read as the reverse complement.
TGTCTTGACACTCCCACGAGCGGAGAGTACTTCCTCGATGGCATCAGTGTGCGTACGATGTCGAAGACCAAGCGTGCCCGTCTGCGCAACCGTAAGATAGGCTTTGTATTTCAGAGTTATAACCTGTTGCCGAAGACAACAGCCTTGGAGAATGTGGAGTTGCCGCTGATGTATAACTCCGAGATATCTGCTTCCGAGCGTCGGGAGAAAGCCATCAAGGCTCTGCAGGCTGTAGGACTGGGTGACCGTATGTATCATAAGTCGAACCAGATGTCAGGTGGACAGATGCAGCGCGTCGCCATCGCCCGTGCCCTGGTGAACGACCCCGCCGTGCTTTTGGCTGACGAAGCCACCGGTAACCTCGACACCCGCACCTCGTTCGAGATGCTTGTGCTCTTCCAGGAACTATACAAGCAGGGTAACACCATTATCTTCGTGACCCATAACCCAGAGATTGCGGAATATGCCAGCAGGAATATCAACCTGCGCGACGGTAAGATCCGTGAGGATACCATCAATACGAATATCAAGTCGGCTGCGGAGGCTTTGGCCTCGCTGCCGGCACCAAATGACGATTAATAATGAATATACTCAATTTAATAAAGGTAAGCCTGAAGGCGGTGGCGAACAATAAAATGCGTTCGTTTCTCTCTATGTTGGGTATCATCATCGGTGTGGCAGCCGTCATCATCATGATGGCCATTGGACAGGGCTCGAAGGAGAGCATCCGTAGCGAACTCTCCACGATGGGTACCAACCTCCTGACCATCCGCCCGGGTGCCGACATGCGAGGTGGCGTACGTCAGGATCCCTCTGCCATGCAGACATTGAAGATGGCCGACTACGAGCGCATCGTGCGGGAGAAGAAGTTCGTGACAAAGGTGTCGCCTGAGGTCACGGCTTCTGGACAGGCTATCTATGGCAACAACAATACCAATGCCTCGATGTACGGTGAGTCGATTGACTACCTGGAGATCCGCCAGTGGACTATCGAGGAGGGCGAGTGCTTCACTGAGGAGGACATCAAGAAGGCCGGAAAGGTGTGTGTCATCGGAGCGACTATTGTCAAGGAACTCTTTGGCGATCATACCGACCCTATTGGCAAGACCATCCGTTTCAAATCGATCCCTATGCGTGTAGTGGGTGTACTAAAGTCGAAGGGCTACAACTCGTGGGGCATGGACCAGGACAATGTGATCATCGCGCCCTATACGACGGTGATGAAGCGCATTGCCGCCCAGACCTATTTCTCGAGCATCATCTGTTCGGCCATCACGGAGGAACTCTCTGATGCCGCCATTGAGGAGTTGACCCAGATGTTGCGCGACAACCACAAGTTGAAGGATGAGGCTGCCGATGACTTCACCATCCGCTCGCAGGCGGAGATGATGGAGACGATGTCGAGCACGATGGACACGGTAACTGTGATCCTCGTGGTTGCAGCAGCCTTCTCGCTGTTGGTGGCGGGTATCGGCATCATGAACATTATGCTGGTGAGTGTGACGGAGCGCACGAAGGAGATTGGTCTGCGTATGGCCGTCGGTGCCACAGGACCGGTCATCTCGCTCCAGTTCCTCATCGAATCGGTACTGATATCAGTGACGGGAGGACTGATAGGTGTTCTTGTGGGCGTGGCGGCGAGTTCGTTTGTCTCGTCTTTTGGCATGCCGTCGAGCGTGCCGGCATGGAGTATCTATGTGTCGTTCTTAGTCTGTGTGTTTATTGGCGTGCTCTTCGGCTACATCCCTGCCCAGAAGGCTGCCAACATGGATCCTATTGAAGCCATCCGTCATGAATAAGAAACTGTACCTTTTCCTTCATGTCGGTATCTGGGCATTCATGTTCTTGTCGCCCCTGACATATCTGCGAGGGAATGGAATGTCTGCGCTCCATTACCTGATGACATGCGTATCACCGTTCCTGATGATGGTGGTGTTCTATGTCAACTACTTGTGGCTGACGCCAAAGTGCTTTGTCATCGGTAAGCGCCGTTACTATCTGCTCTACAACACTATTATGATTCTGACCTTCGGTGTCGTCCTACACCCTTGGGTGAATTTTACCAACGACCTGTTCAGTACCTATCTGCCCCGTTATAAGGAGACTTCTATCGACAAGTTTTTCTTCACCTTACGTGACATTCTTAGTCTGGCTATGTCGGCAGCGGTGGCAACGGCCATTGTGCTTGCCTCCCGTTGGCAGCGTAACGAGGATGCCCGTTTGGAGGCAGAAGCGGCACGTTCCGAGTCGGAATTGAGAAATCTGCGTTCGCAGATCAATCCCCACTTCCTGCTCAATACCCTCAACAACATTTATGCGTTGACGGCTTTCGACCAGAAACGTGCCCAGGATGCCATCAAACAACTCTCTGAGATGCTGCGTCACATGCTCTACGACAACCAGTTTAACCAGGTACCCTTACAAGACGAGTTGAACTTCCTTGACAATTATGTGAGTCTGATGAAGATCCGACTTCCCCAGAATGTGGAGGTAACGTTCACGAAGAATCTGCAAGTACCCGATTTGAAAATTAGACCCTTGATGTTTATCTCGCTTGTGGAGAATGCCTTCAAACATGGGGTCAGTCCTACGGAACCTAGTTTTGTGAATATCAGCATTAAGACAGAGAAGGAACAGATGGGCGATGGCGGAGTGCGTGACACTATTACGTGCAGTATTAAGAATTCCAACTATCCCAAGACAAATCAGGACCGAAGCGGGCACGGTATTGGCCTTGTGCAGACCCAGCGCCGCCTCGAATTGGCATACTCCAACCGCTTTGAATGGGTGAAGGGTGTAAGCAACGACGGAAAGGTTTATCAATCAACAATAAAAATCAGGTTATGACTATCAAATGTGCTATTATTGATGACGAGCCATTGGCATCAGGTCTATTAGAGAGTTATGTCATGAAGACGTCTTATCTGGAACTGATAGGAGTTTACAACAGTGCGCTTACCGCCATGAAGAGGTTGCGTGAGAATCCTGTGCAGTTGCTCTTTCTCGACATCCAAATGCCGGAACTCAGTGGCATCGAGTTTGCGAGGATTCTGCCCAAGGATACCCGTGTTATCTTCACAACGGCTTTCCCGCAGTATGCCATAGAGGGATTTAAGGTCAATGCGATTGACTATCTGCTGAAACCTATCTCCTATGAGGATTTCCTTCGCTCCACTGAAAAGGCACTCAGTTGGTTTGGTATCAAGCCGAAGGAGGAGTCTCTCTTTGGTGACCGTGTTATGTTCATCAAGAGCGAGTACAAACTACAGCGTGTTCTTCTCGACGATATTCTGTATATCGAAGGTGTTAAGGATTATCTGTGCTTTCACCTGAAAAATGGCGAGACACTGGCTTCGCTGATGAGTATGAGGAAATTGGAGGAAATATTGCCTTATCCGGAGTTTATGCGCTGTAATCGCTCCTTTATGGTCAGGATGTCTGAGGTACGTACCATCGATCGTCTAAGAATCGTGTTCGGTGATGTGTTCGTGCCTATCACGGAGAACTATCGTGACCGTGTGATGAGATATCTGGACAGTCACACGATAGCATAGTGCCAAAAATAGTTAAACTCTCAACTATCCATTCTCAACTCTCAATTAAAATATGTACCTTTGCATCCGAAAATTACAGAATGTAAATATTTAAATATTTAAATTTCAAATTATTATGGTAAACTACAAGGATTTAGGTCTCGTGAATACTCGCGAGATGTTCAAGAGAGCAGTTGCTGGTGGCTATGCCATCCCCGCTTTCAACTTCAATACGATGGAGCAGATGCAGGCCATCGTACAGGCTGCCGTTGAGACAAAGTCTCCCGTTATCATGCAGGTGTCTAAGGGCGCTCGTAACTATGCCAACGCTCAGATTCTCCGTTACATGGCTGAGGGTGCTGTGGCTTATGCCAAGGAACTCGGTTGTGAGCATCCTGAGATTGTGCTTCACCTTGACCACGGTGATAGTTTCGAACTTTGTAAGGACTGTATCGACATGGGTTTCTCTTCAGTGATGATCGACGGTTCTCACCTGCCTTATGAGGAGAACATTGCTCTCGCCAAGAAGGTCGTTGATTATGCTCATCAGTTCGATGTGACCGTTGAGGCTGAACTCGGCGTGCTCGCAGGTGTTGAGGATGAGGTCAGCGCTGCTGAGTCTCACTATACCAAGCCCGAGGAGGTCATTGACTTCTCAACCCGTACTGGCTGCGACTCTCTGGCTATCTCTATTGGTACCTCTCACGGTGCTCACAAGTTCACTCCTGAGCAGTGCACACTGGTGAATGGCGTACTCGTTCCACCGCCATTGGCATTCGACATCCTGCACGAGATCGAGAAGAAACTTCCAGGCTTCCCCATCGTGCTCCACGGTTCTTCGTCTGTTCCTATGGAAGAGGTCGAGACGATCAACAAGTTTGGTGGTCACCTCGAGGCCGCCATCGGAATCCCCGAGGAGCAGTTGCGTGAGGCTTCTAAGAGTGCTGTCTGCAAGATCAATATTGACTCCGACTCTCGTCTGGCCATGACCGCTGCTGTTCGTAAGCATCTCGCTGAGCATCCTGGAGACTTCGATCCTCGTCAGTATCTGAAGCCCGCCCGTGAGAACATGAAGAAGATGTACATCCACAAGATTGTGAATGTGCTCGGTTCTGACGGCAAGTTGGCTCAGTGCTAATCAGAGATTAGATGTAAAAAGAAAATGGCTTCCACTGGAAGCCATTTTCTTTTTACATTATTTCGGTTGTTCGGCCTCTAAACGGTCGATAGCACCGGAGACGGGATTAATCCAGAGGTGCGTGGTGTAGCGCTTGTTGAAAAGGGCTCCACTCAGAAGTTCCACATTGCCGAACTGGGCAGCGGGAAACTCGTTGGTGACAATCACACCCTCAGCATTATAGATGGAGGCCTTCATCTTGCCTGGAACATTCACATAGACACCTTCTTCCTGTTTCTGCTTTTTCTTTTCTTCAGGATCTGGCATAGGAATGGCATGGAGGTCTTCTATCATAATATAATAAGGTACGCCTGCGAGATCGTCATCGTCGACAAGACCTAATTTCTTGGAGAAACGGAACAGAAGTGACTGCTTGCTTTCCTTGTTGGGAACGATGGTCATCGTCTTCTCAAGCGTATCTTTCTGTATGGTGCCGGAAAAGAGACTGGTGAGGCTGCGATCCTGCTTGTCGAGTTGGTTGAGCATCAGGTTCAGTTGCACCCCGTCCTTTGGCATATTGTCGGCCTGTCCGCGCACGAGCAGGTTTCGACTCTCACGAATCTCATAGATGTCCTGTGCCGTGAGTTCAGCCATCTTGGCGGTGCTGCCAGCGGCCAGAATTTCCTCGCTCATATATTGGCGCGGGTTGATGGGCTCAGGGCGCACGGCAGACTTGAAGGGCTGTTGCAGCGGAATGGGTTTCGGGGTGGCATTGATGGCCAGCAGTACGCCGTCGTCGGAGAGGGCGATATTGGCAGCCACCGTCTTCGGGTCGAACTTGACGGCAAAACGCTTCTTGGTGTCGGCTGTGGAAACGGCCTCTTGGCGGATGCCGGTGATGCGGTAGGTGACGGTGGGCTCATCTGATACATCTTTCAGGCGCAGGTAGCGGTCGGCATACTTGCAGAAATCACCGGGGGTATAGGTGGTCTTCTCTATCTGCACGGTGATGAGGATGGCTGTCTTGGGAAGGAAGTAGACGACTCCCTCACTGGTGACACCGGGCTGGTAGGGAACTGTCACTGTCTGGGCGGTTAAAGTGAATAGTGAATAGTGAATAGCGAATAATACTGACAGAAATCTTTTCATATTATTTAGTCTCTTAATTTTTTGAATGCATAGGGTAAGTAATGGATAATATCGCCGGCCACCAGACTCTCCTGACCTAATTCGCGGGCAGCGATGTCACCGGCAAGGCCGTGCAGATACATACCGATGATGCAGGCATCCTGTTGCTTATAACCTCTGGCCAACAGTCCGGTGATGATACCCGTGAGCACATCGCCGCTACCTGCCGTAGCCATGCCGGCATTGCCTGTTGAGTTGAAGATAATATGACCGTTGGGGAGACAGAGGGCGGAGTGATGCCCCTTGAGAATTACATAGCCCTGAACACGCTCAGCGAGACTTCGGGCCTTGGAGAGTACCTCGTAACTGTCATTGCTGTGACCTTCCAGACGTTCCAGTTCCTTAGGGTGGGGGGTGAAGATGATGCCTTTGGGCATCTGTTGCAGCCAGGCACGGTGGTTAGCCAGGATATTGATGGCATCGGCGTCGGCTACGATGGGACACTGGGTGCCGCGTATCTGGGTGATGAGGGCGATGGCAGTCTGTTCGCTGGTGCCGAGTCCGGGACCGATGCCCAGAGCATCGAAATCTTCTGTGTCGACAGCCTCAGAGAAAATGGTCTCGTCGCGGTCGAACTGGATGATGGCCTCGGGGACGCTGATTTGCAGGATGATGCTGTTCTGCCTGGGGGTATGGGTGGTCACCTTTCCTGCTCCGGCACGAAAACAGGCCTTGGTGGCAAGCACAGAGGCACCTGCCATACCGTAACTGCCTGCAATAATCAGGGCGTTGCCCATATTACCCTTGTGAGCATAGGGATTGCGCTTGAGCAGCAGCGGACGGATGTCGTTTTCCTCCGCAATTGCATAGTTGGCATCGATCTTGTCGATACCTTCCTGGCTCAGTCGGATATCAAGCACTTTCACTTGTCCGATAAGTTGCTGGTTCTCCGAGAAGAGGAAGGACAGTTTCTTCTGTCCGAGGGTCAGTGTGAGGTCGGCACGGATGATGTTGGCCCGCACGTTGGTGGAGTTGTCTTCCGTCATCAGACCTGAGGGCATATCGATGCTGACCACCTTCGCGGGAGAGGAGTTGATATATTTGACCAGTGAGGCAAAGCCTCCGGCAAGCGGCTTGTTGAGTCCGGATCCGAAGAGACCGTCGATAACCACCATTTCTTCTCTGAGGTGGGGCGGGTCGAACTCCTGGGTGACTTCCACGAACGATTTCACCTTCTTGTCGACCAGGCGTGCTCTGTTGACGGCACAGTCTTCGGAGAGATGGCCGGAGATGTTGAAGAGATAGGCCTGCACATCGTATCCCTGGTCGAGTAGCATGCGGGTCACGGCCAGTGCATCGCCGCCGTTGTTGCCCGGACCGGCGAAGACGACCATCGGGGTCGTCCTGCTCCATACTGAGGTGATGGCCTGGGTGATGGCCTTTGCCGCACGCTCCATCAGATCGACGGATTTGATGGGCTCGTGGTTGATGGTATATTTGTCTAACTCACGTATCTGAGCACTCGTGAATATTTTCATAGGTGCAAAAATACGAAAAATATGCTAATGAATGGCAGAGTTTAGCAGAATTTTCGTAATTTTGCAGAAAATTTTATCATTTTGCGCTATGAGCAGTATTAAAATCAACGGCAAACGGTTCAGAGTCTCCATTTCTGAGGCAGAAATAAAAAGGCGTGTCAAAGAGTTGGCCGGACAGATCAGCAAGGACCTGGAAGGGAAGAATCCGCTATTTCTCGGTGTCCTGAACGGTTCCTTTATTTTTGCTGCCGACCTGATGCGCGAGATGACCATCCCGTGTGAGATATCCTTCGTGAAACTCGCCTCCTATCAGGGAACCACCTCGACAGGGAAGGTCACGGAGGTCATTGGCATCAATGAGGACCTGACGGGACGCACCGTTGTCATCGTGGAGGATATTGTGGAGAGCGGGGCAACCATGCAACGGATGATAGAGCAGTTGGGTACGAGGAATCCCGAATCGGTGCGGATCTGTACGTTGTTCTTTAAGCCCGATAAGTTGAAGGAAAACCTGAACCTGGACTATGTTGCGTTCCGCATCCCCGACGACTTTATTTTGGGCTACGGTCTTGACTATGACCAGGCTGGGCGCGGACTGAGAGATGTATATACCATTATAGAAGATAAGAATATGAAGAATATCGTGATTTTTGGTGCACCGGGCTCAGGCAAGGGCACCCAGAGTGATAAAATGATTGAGAAGTATGGCCTGAACCATATCTCGACAGGTGATGTGCTACGTGCAGAGATCAAGAACGGCACGGAACTCGGTAAGACGGCCAAGGGCTATATCGACAACGGACAATTGATACCCGACGACCTGATGGTGAGCATCCTTGCCTCAGTCTATGACTCGTTCGGACGGGAGCACAAGGGTGTGATCTTCGACGGTTTCCCCCGTACCATCCCGCAGGCCGAGGCATTGAAGCAGATGCTTGACGAACGCGGCGACAAGGTGGCTGCGATGATTGAACTCGATGTGCCGGAGGAGGAACTGATGAAGCGTCTGATCCTGCGCGGACAGCAGAGTGGACGTGCTGACGACAATGAGGAGACCATCAAGAAGCGCCTTGTGGTGTATCACTCGCAGACGCAGCCGCTCATCGAGTGGTACAAGAAAGAGGGTATTCATTATCATATCAACGGCTTAGGAGAACTTGATCGTATCTTTGCTGATATATGCGGGGTGATAGATAATATCTAAGCAGCCCTAAGTATTCCTAGGCAATCCTAGGGGATTTTAAAATAATGGAGAGCAATTTCGTAGATTATGTCAAGATCATGTGCCGCTCTGGCAAGGGCGGTAAGGGCTCGATGCACCTGAAACATGTGAAGTACAATCCCAACGGCGGACCTGACGGTGGCGACGGTGGCAAGGGCGGAAGCATTTACCTGCGCGGCAACCATAACTACTGGACGCTGCTCCATCTAAAATACGAGCGACATATCTTTGCGGAGCACGGAGGAAATGGGGGCAGGGACAAGTGTCACGGTACCGACGGCAAGGATGTGTATATCGACGTGCCTTGCGGAACGGTGGTCTATAATGCCGAAACGGGCAAGTATGTCTGCGATGTGACCTACGATGGACAGGAAGTGTTGCTGCTGAAAGGCGGGCGCGGCGGACTGGGTAATTTCCAGTTCCGTTCGGCTACGAACCAGGCTCCGCGCTATGCGCAGCCCGGTGAGCCGATGCAGGAGATGACCATCATCCTCGAACTGAAACTCCTGGCTGATGTGGGCCTCGTAGGTTTTCCCAATGCCGGTAAGTCCACATTGGTGTCAGCACTTTCCAATGCCCGTCCGAAGATTGCCAACTATCCGTTTACCACGATGGAACCCTCTTTGGGTATTGTGGGCTATCGCGACAACAAGTCGTTTGTGATGGCTGATATTCCTGGCATTATTGAGGGTGCCTCAGAAGGTAAGGGTCTTGGACTGCGTTTCCTGCGACATATCGAGCGCAACTCACTACTGCTCTTCATGGTGCCGGGCGATACGGACGATATCAAACGGGAATATGAGATTTTGCTCAATGAGTTGAAACAGTTCAATCCCGAGATGCTCGACAAGCACCGTGTGTTGGCGGTGACGAAATGTGACCTACTCGACGAGGAACTCATCGAGATGCTTAAGGATACCTTGCCAGAGGATTTGCCCATAGTGTTTATCTCCGCTGTGACAGGGTTTGGCCTCGATGAACTGAAAGATGTGTTGTGGGCGGAACTGAATGCCGAGAGTAACAAACTGGCAGCCCTGACGGCTGAGGATACACTGGTGCATCGTGACAAGGATATGAGTCACTTTACAGAGGAACTGGCCGATGAGGGAGAGGACGAGGATATCGAATACCTCGACGAGGACGAAATCGAAGACCTCGAGGACTTTGACTACATAGAAGATGCCTGAACCACAACTGACTTATTACCAAATCGCAGACCGCGTTACAGCCTTCAGTTCTACCCGTCACGGTGGTGTAGGGCAAGATAATTACGGTACGTTTAATGTCAACCGCTATTGTGGCGATGCAACAGAAACGATTGCAAGAAATCGTTCTTCGCTCTGTAAACTGTTGGGAATTAGTGAAGAACGTCTCATTATGCCCCATCAGGTACATGGTACAGGGGTCACGCAGATAGGTCGTACATTTTTCCTCTTATCAGAAGAGATTCGTCAGACGGCCCTTGAAGGTATCGATGCCCTGATGACCAATCTGCCAGGTGTCTGTATTGGCGTTTCGACAGCCGATTGTATACCTATTATTATATATGATCCCGAACATCATGCTGCCGGGGTGGTGCATAGTGGCTGGCGCGGGACGGTGGCAAACATCGTTGAAGGGGCGATGGCATCGATGAAATCCGCCTATCACTCTCGGGCTGAGGTCATGAAGGCAGTGATAGGGCCAGGTATATCTCTTAAAAACTTTGAAGTGGGCGATGAGGTGTACGATGCTTTTGCTTCTGCTGGATATCCGATGAATGCCATCGCAGTACGGGAGGAGAAGTGGCACATCGACTTGCCAAAGTGTTGTCGGCTGCAATTAGAGGCCGTAGGTATCCCATCCGAGAATATCCGTATGACGAATATCTGCACCTACGAACATACCGATGATTTTTTCTCTGCCCGACGCTTAGGAATTGATTCTGGACGAATCTTTACGGGTGTCGTTTTGCGATGATTTCACATAGAATAATGCATTTATCCTTGATAAATGTTTAGACTTTTCACTTTAACTCTTTTTTTTGAGAAATAATTCAGATAAAAATGTAATATATCGAAAAAAAGAGTTAATTTTGCAGCGGAAAAAAAAGGGTTAGTCCCGAAAATATTAATTATTTAATAGCAGTTTTTATATTATGCAAAAAAAATTGTTTTTCTTTGTGGCCTTGTTGCTGATGCTTTCGTCGGCAGTGATGGCGCAAATCACGACTTCTAGTATGGCAGGTAAAGTGACCTTCGACGATGCAAACGGCGAAGAGGTCATTGGTGCTACAATCGTTGCTGTGCACGAGCCTTCTGGTACTCGTTACACAGCAGTAACGAATGTTTCCGGTCGATTCAGCATCCAGGGTATGCGTACAGGTGGACCTTATGAGGTGACTGTTTCTTATATCGGTTATCAGCCGAGAGTCGTCAAGGGAGTGACCCTCCAGTTGGCAGAAACTTATAATCTGTCAGTCTCGATTACAGAGGATGCCACGGAACTTGCAGAAGTGGTAGTCAGTGGTAGGGCTTCAAAGTTTGCTGCTGAGAAGACCGGTGCCTCAACTAACATCACAAGTGCTCAGATTACCAATATGCCGACTGTTTCTCGTAGTATTACGGACTTCACCCGCTTGTCTCCTTACGGCGGTAATGGTATGAGTTTTGCCGGTAGTGACGGAAGACTTGGTAACTTTACGGTCGACGGTGCTAACTTCAATAATAACTTCGGCTTGTCGGCAGGCCTGCCTGGTGGTGGTAACCCGATTTCTATCGATGCCATTGAGGAAATGCAAGTGGTGATTTCTCCCTTCGATGTTCGTCAGACCAACTTTATCGGTGGTGGCGTGAATGCTATCACGAAGTCTGGTACGAATACCTTCAAAGGCAGTGCATATATCTATCACAAAAATGAGAATATGCAAGGTGATGCTGTTGACCGTCAACAGATTGCTGGTGCCCGTGACAAAGACCAAAAAACGATTTACGGCTTTACGTTCGGTGGTCCCATTATTAAGAACAAATTATTCTTTTTCGTGAGCGGTGAATTGGAGAATACGCCTAAGGTGGTGAACCGCTGGCGTGCTTCGGACGAGGACAATCCTGCTGATCCTGACAATTACGTCAGCCGTACAACTGTTGCCGATATGCAGAAGGTGAAAGATTTCGTGGCTCAGAAATACGGTTATGATACAGGTTCTTATACCAGTTATCCCGCTGAAGATACCAACAAGAAATTATTGGTTCGTTTGGACTGGAATATTACTGACAAACATCATTTGGCTCTGCGTTACAACTATACGAAGAACACCGATTGGCGCTCTACTAATGCTTCTTCTATGGACGGTGGCTCTCGTATGCCAAATGGTCGTCTGTCGAAATCTTCGATGGCTTTCGCCAACTCACTCTATTCTCAGGACAACGACGTCAACTCGTGGACGCTCGATTTCAATAGTCGTTTTACTGAGAATCTTTCAAACCAGTTCCTGGCAACATATTCTAAGTTGGATGATATTCGCGGAACCGATTCCGCAACGTTCCCGTTTATCGATATCTTGAAGGACAACGACAACTATATGTCATTGGGTTATGAACTATTCACTTGGAATAATGGTGTTCACAACACAGTGTGGAATATGAAAGATGATATTACCTATTATATGGGTAAACACAAGATTATGGGTGGCCTGAGTTATGAGCACCAGATGGCTGATAACGCATACCAGCGTAATGGTACAGGCTATTATCGTTATACTTCACTGGATGACTTCCTGAATGGTGCTGCTCCCGAAATCGTCTGTCTGACATACGGTTATGGTGGTGAGCAAAATCCAGCAGCCCGTGTTACTTTTAATAAGTTAAGTGCCTATGCTCAAGATGAGTGGAACGTAGTTGACAAACTGAAATTGACATTAGGCTTGCGTGTGGACGGTCTGTTCTTTGACAATGGCGATCTGATGACTAATCAGAAGATTTATGATCTTGATTATGATGGCCGTCATATTGACACTGGTAAGTGGCCGGATTCAAGTGTCACCTTCTCGCCCCGCTTGGGCTTCACCTACGACGTTTTCGGTGACAAGTCCCTGAAAGTGCGTGGTGGTACAGGTCTCTTCTCTGGTCGTCTGCCTCTGGTGTTCTTCACCAATATGCCTACCAATGGTGGTATGGTGCAGAACCGTGCACAGGTAAATGCTAAGAATGCCAAAAGTATGGGCTTCACCATGGATGAGTTTGCAGGAGGACTGGTGACCGATGCCAAGGGCAATGCTACTATTGATGCCCTGTTTAACAAACTCGTGTCGCTCGGCTATCCTGCCAATATCACCCCGCAGGAGGGTGCCCTGCCCGATGCAATTGCTGCCGTTAGCAGTGATTTCAAGATGCCTCAGGTATGGAAGAGCTCCTTGGCTGTTGACTATCAGTTCCCGACATCGTTCCCTCTCTCTGTTACTGGTGAATTTATTTTCAATAAGACTGTCAATGCTGTCTTCATCTCTGACTGGGCAACACCGAACGTGGGTGGTTTCGCACGTTTCACTGGAGCAGACAACCGTCCTCTCTATCCCGATAACTATCGTACGAATAAGAAAGCCTTCGTCTTGGAGAATACCTCGAAAGGTTATGGTTGGAGTGCCAATATTACTCTGAATGCCCAGCCCGCTGAGTGGGTGAGTTTGATGGCTGCCTACACTCACACCGTCAACAAGGAACGTACAGGTATGCCTGGTTCTGATGCGGAGTCGGCATTTTACTATACTCCTACCGTGGAGGGTCCGAACAACGTGAAATTGCATAATTCGCAGTATGTTACTCCTGATCGTTTTGTGGCTAACGCTACCATACATGACAAAAGCGGCAACCACTATAGCCTTATCTATGAAACCTGGCGTGGTGGTAATAACACATCGTTTATTATGGCTAATGACATCAACAACGACTCCTATAATTATGATGCCATCTACATTCCT
>JAFWTK010000101.1 GCA_017518935.1 Prevotella sp. | reverse complement strand
GCTACCAGTCGCGTGCAACATTTAGAGGCTGAGAACAAAGATCTCCATGCCAAATCGGAATCGCAGGGCAGGGAGTTGGAACTGGTTCGCCAGCAGATGGACGAGGAACTGAAACGGCATGAGGAGCGCTTTAAGAATATGGCACAGCAATTGCTGGAGACCAGTGCCTCGAAACTGAAGGAGCAGAATACGGAGGCGATGACGGGCATCACCCAACCTTTGAAGGAGGCTATCACCAATATGCAGAAAGCCATCAACGATACACAGAAAGAGAGTGCCGCCCACTCGGCCTCATTCCGTGAACAGATGTTGCAGATGATGCAGCAGACGAAACAGTTGGGAGAGAAGACAGACAGTCTGACGAACGTGCTGCGGCGCGACAATAAGGTGAGCGGAAATATGGGTGAGATCATCCTGGGGGATCTTCTTGCTTCGCAAGGGCTGACGGAGGGTATCCACTACGAGGTGCAGGCCAGGCTTCGTGACGAGTTAGGCCGTCCGTTGAAGAACGATGAGACAGGACGCGAGATGCAGCCTGATGTCATCCTGCACTATCCGCAGGGACAGGATGCCATCGTCGACTCGAAGGTGTCGCTGGTAGCCTACGAGAAATACGTGAATGCCGGGACACCAGAGGAGAAGGAACGCTATTTGCAGGATCATATCAAGAGCGTGCGGCAGCATGTAAACGAACTGGCCCGTAAGGACTATTCGAAGTATATCAAGAACGGACGTGATGCTGTGGATTTCGTGATTATGTTCGTGCCTTTCGAGTCGTCGTTGCAGTTGGCACTCGCCAATGATCCGACGCTCTGGCGCGAGGCATTCGAGAAGAAGGTGTTCGTGACCGGTGAGCAGAACTTGTTGGGGATACTCCACATGATTCATATCGCCTGGGTGCAGAACCAGCAGGCGGAGAATCAGCAGAAGGTGTTTGGACTCGCAGAGCAGTTGCTGGATCGTTTGGGTGATTTCATCCAGCGGTATAACGATCTGGGCGAGAAATTGCATAAGGTGCAGGAGGCCTACGACAGCACGAACAATAAACTGATTACGGGCCGGCAGAGTGTGGTGCAGAAAGGTCGCGAACTTGTAGACCTCGGTGCGAAGGAAAATGCAAATCGAAAAATTCCTATGCCGGAGGTGGGGATAGAGTAGAAGTGAGAAGTGAAAAGTGATGAAGGTGTTGGTGAGTGAGGATATCTGGGAGTTTGACCTGGAGGCTGCGCTGGGAGAGATATCAGTGCAGCGACGGGAACAGGCACTCCGTTTCAGACACGAACAGGGGCAACGGCTCTGTGTGCTCGCTTACCTATTGTTAAAGAAGGGGCTGCGCACGACATACGGCATCATGGAGAATCCCATCTTTGAATACAACGAGCATGGCAAGCCTTCGATTGTGGATCATCCTGACATCTTTTTCAATCTGAGCCATTGTAAGGAGGCGGCTGTCTGTGTCATCAGCGACCATCCTGTGGGTATCGATGTGGAGTCGATACGCGAATACAAAGAGTCACTCGTCCGCTATACGATGAACGATGCTGAGATCCGTGAGATAGAGTCTTCTGAGAATCCGGCCTCTGCCTTTATCCGTCTCTGGACGATGAAGGAAGCCACGATGAAACTCGTTGGCACGGGTATCAGTAATGATATGAAAAACGTGATAGACACCATGACCTATCACTATACCACTGTCGACAGACGGCAGTATATCTATACGGTGTGTGAATGAATCAATAACTTAATTTTGTGGTGAACTCAAAAGTGAAGGGGCGGATAAACGTTCCTGACATCACATAGTCTTTATAACGTGAGGGATCCGTAATCAGGTCAGCAGCAGGGATGGTGCCACTGGCGCCTTTCTGGTTGAGGATGTTCACCACACTTGCCGAGAAACTCAGATAGCGGTTCAGTTTGAAGTCTACCCCTCCAAAAGTCTCCCAACGTCCGTTGAAATAGAGCGAGTTGGTCTTGTTGATGTACTGCTTGCTGAAATACCTGGCACTCAACCATACGCGCCAGTTGCTGAAACGGTAGGAAGGCTCGATTTCCAGTTCCGTCTTCGAGAGGGCAGTGATGGTCTTGTCGTTGAAGTCGTACTCCTCCGTCACACCGTCGCTGAAAGTGGGGGTGATCTTGAAGTTCTTATACCTCGGGTCGCGGATGGTGAACATCACGTGGATGCTCAGTCCATCGATGGGTGTAATCATCGCGTCGGTGAGCCATCCGAGTGTTGCCATATCGTAGAAGAACGGCGTAGTGAACGACTCGCTCATGCCTGCCTTCATATCGCCAACATCTTTTTTCAGCACATGACTGAAGTTAGGACGTTCCTGTGAGTTCTTCATGCTGATGTAGGTCATCTGCGAGGTAAGGTCTATCCACTTGTTCTTCCAATAGATGCCGCCACGGAAATAGTTCGTGGGCATGCTTTCTTGCGTGGGATAGTTGTAGGTGCCGTAGTGGAACAGTTGGGAATGGATGGTGGCGGAGGAGAATTCTGCCTGCAAGCCAAATCCTGGGAGTAAGGCATAGCGGGCACTACCGATGAAGGCGTAGTTGAAATGGTTGTTGTTGAAATGATTCTTCTCAACACCCTGATCCGCCAGACTGAACCTAGGGTGACGGGCATTGCCCTTATGTGGTTCGTTGGCGGCCCAGCCTCGCACATTCAGGTATTCCAATCGGACACCTCCATAGAGCCACAGCCGGTTGGAAACGTTCCATTCGTCGGAGGCCAGCGCAAACAGTTTATGCTCATGTCCGTCGTAATACTCGGCATAGGAGTTGTAGGAATAGCCCTCGTGGCCGTTGAGCAACAGTATCTTCGGGTCTTTCTTTGCCTCGTGGCCATAGAGATACATGGAGGTTTCCGTGCCTCCGGCATTGAGCCAATAGTCCACCTCTGCGCGCCAACTGTGTCGGTGATCCTTGGACTTGCCCGTCAGTTCGGCATTGGTCATCCAGGAATGTTCGAAGCCGTCGAAATGCAGCATGCGGCGTGTCTGTACCTTTCCTGTATAGATGGTACCATCCTCGTAGGTGTATCCGCTTCCGGCAGTGGCCTCGCTTACGCCCATCATATTGGGGTTGGCACGGAACGAATGGCCATGCTTGAACTTACTATGAACAGCCAGTCGCAGACCATTGTCCCAGTGGTAGTTCAGCAGGAAATTCACATTGTGAATCTGATTGATGTTTGCATCGTTAATATCCTGTTCCGTCATCCGTCCTGTCGCCACATCTAAGTATTTCACCAACTTGTTGTCTGGACGGTATTGGTCTATGCCTAACTTAAAGCCGTCGTACTCCTTGACACTACCGTCGCCCACGAAGATAAAGGGACCGTAATTCTCGATGATTTCCTTGTTATGCGAATACTGGTAGACGAGACCCGCCTTGCCCCTGCCATCGTTCCAGGTTTTTGAGATGGCAGTCTTGTAGAAGTGAATGCTCTCCTGCAGGGATGTCATGTCGAGGTGGTTGCTGCCCGGATCCATGTTATGATAGGTGCTTATGCTGAGGCCCCATCCTTTTCCGACAGGTGTTGAGACATTCGCATCCACAGCGTGACGGCCAAAGTGATTAAAGGTGTAATTGACCTTGCCCTCAAAGGTGTCGCCAGCCAATTTGGAATAACTGTCTACGCTGTAAGTGATGACGCCATATTTCAGAGCCATATCCTGCGGACCAGTCGTCCGTACGGACTCATGACTGACACCACCATGCCACGATTTGTAGGGATAGATCTGATAATTATAGTAGGATACAGGCAGACCGTCTTCGTAGAGGTAGGCGTGGCCGGAAATGGGCAGACCCAAGGATATCTGGCGTGGTTGCGAGACGGAAGCCGCATTCATCAGCACATTCCTGTTGCTGTCGCCTGAACTGCTGACGACACTATCGTTAATAGCATCCTGAGCCACTGCAATTGTGGCAATGGTGATGCTCAATAATGTAGCAGTTAAGGCTCTTAAAAAAATCATGGGCTAAAGATTGTCGTGCGGCTGAGAGCCTATTTTATGAGGTTGCCGAGGATGTCACGTGTCAGTTCCCTGGTGATAGTACGGGTGGCGGCACTGGTGGCATTCTTCACGACTTTTTCCTTAGCAGAGGTCTTAGACTTTGTCTTCTTGCCGGAAATCTTATCGCTGACCCAGGTGCCGAGGAGAGCCGCCAGCGTAGAGGTGAGGGCTGTCATAATAGCCTTGCCCACCTTACTCATCATACCAGGTTTTTTCTTCTCGGCTTTCTCTGCCTTAGTGACTTTGCCGGAGGGCTTGGGAATATCGATTTCCGTCTGCTGTTCCTGCTCTGCCAGTTGTCGATCAGCCTCTGCCACCAGCACTTCGAAGGCACTCTCGCGATCGACGGGGGTGTCGTATTTACCATAGATGCGACTCTGCTTGATGAGGTCGAGCCGTTGTCCTTCTGTGATGGCACCGATCTGTGACAACGGGAAGAGCACCTTGGCACGCTCCACCACGGAGGGGGCACCCTTCTCATCGAGGAAACTGACGAGCGCCTCACCGGTCTCCAAGTTCATGATGGCCTCATCGGTCTTGAACTCTGGGTTGGTGCGGAAGGTGTCAGCAGCAGTCTTGACAGCCTTTTGGTCTTTTGGTGTATAGGCACGGAGGGCATGCTGTACACGGTTACCGAGTTGTCCGAGAATGTTTTCTGGAATGTCTGTCGGACTCTGGGTGATGAAGTAGATACCCACACCCTTCGAGCGGATGAGTCGGATCACCTGTTCAATCTTGTCGAGCAGGGCCTTCGAGGTATCTGTGAAGAGCATGTGTGCCTCGTCGAAGAAGAATACGAGTTTTGGCAGTTCCAGATCACCTACTTCTGGCAGGGTGGAGTAGAGTTCACTCATCAGCCAGAGCAGGAAGGTGGAGTAGAGTTTTGGCTGCATCATCAGTTTGTCGGCAGCCAGTACGTTCATCACACCCTTGCCGCCCTCGCACTGCATCAGATCGTAGATATCAAACGATGGCTCACCAAAGAACTTGTCAGCCCCCTGACTTTCCAACTGCAACAGGGCACGTTGGATGGAGCCGACGGTCATACTGGTCACTGTGCCGTATTTGGTCCTGTATTCCTTGGCGTGCTGTGACACCCAGTCGAGCATGGCTCGCAAATCCTTGACATCGAGGAGTTGCAGGCCGCGCTCGTCGGCAATGCGGAACACGATGGTGAGCACACCTGCCTGTGTCTCGTTGAGTTGCATTAGGCGTGACAGCAGCAGCGGTCCCATCTGCGAGATAGTGGCCCGCATGGGATGCCCTTGTTCGCCATAGACATCATAGAACCGGACAGGACAAGCCTGGAACTGTGGGTTCTCAATGCCGAACTCCGGCAGGCGCTTCTCAATGAATCCACTGAGTCGTCCCACCTGCGAGATACCGCTGAGGTCGCCCTTCATATCTGCCATGAAACAGGGTACGCCTGCCTGACAGAAGGTTTCTGCCATCACTTGCAGGGTGACGGTCTTACCTGTACCTGTGGCTCCCGCAATGAGTCCGTGGCGGTTGGCCATCTTACCTGTAATGCTGAGCGCTCCGTTGGCGCAATGGGCGATGTACAGCCCTCTCTCTTTGTCAAGCATATTAGTCTTCTATAAATTTTGCAATGGTTTTCAGACAGACATCACTGCTGATGGGCTTTGGCAGGAACTCGTTGCATCCGGCCTCGAATGCCAACTGACGATCGCTGTCAAAGGCATTGGCTGTCAGGGCGATAATCGGGAGTTGGGGATGTTTCTCCTTGATCAGTTTAGTGGCTTCCATGCCATCCATCACGGGCATTTTGATATCCATCAGGATAAGGTCATAGTTGTTTTTCTCTACCATATCAACGGCCTCTTGTCCGTTCCGGGCACGATCATACTCGTAGAACTTCTTCAAGATATACGTCATCAGGATGAAGTTACTGTCGTTGTCCTCTGCAATTAAAATTCTCTTCATATCTTACCAAAATATTAATAATTCACAAAATTACTTCTTTTCTTTGAAAAAACAAATGATTCACCTTTTTTTTAACTAATTTTGCATCAGAATCATATTAAAACTAGTAACTTCTAAACTAAATAGTGATGAAATTAAGAATTATTGCAGGTGCTTTGGCACTGTTTTCCTGCCACGCTGTGTCGGGTCAGAGCCACATGATGGAGGTGAACACGAAGAAGATGGGTGCTCCCGTACAGTCTACGATGTACGGTCTGTTCTTCGAGGACATCAACTATGCTGCCGATGGTGGCTTGTATGGTGAATTAGTAAAGAACCGCTCTTTTGAGTTCCCCGACCATCTGATGGGCTGGGAGGCTTTTGGTAAGTTTGAGGTGGAGGATGACGGTCCCTTTGAGCGTTGTCCACATTATGTCCAGTTGCGTGATCCTGGTCATAAGGAACGTCGTTCAGGACTAAGTAACAATGGCTTCTTCGGTATCGGTCTGCATCAAGGTGAGGATTACCGTTTCTCCGTGTGGGCAAGAGCACCATACGGTACGGGTCAGATCATCGTACAGTTCATTGACCGTGCCACGATGGAGGAGCATCAGGAGTTTGTTGAGGCCAAACTGACTATCAATTCTCCTGTTTGGAAACAATACGAAGTGGTGATGAAGTCTCCACGTACTATCGCCAAGGCGCAGTTGCGCATTTTCCTCGATGGTAAGAACGGCGTTGACCTGGAGCATGTCAGTCTCTTCCCTGTGAACACCTTCAAGAACCGCAAGAACGGTATGCGTCGTGACCTGGCTCAGGCTCTTGCCGATGAGCATCCCGGCTTGCTACGCTTTCCTGGTGGTTGTATCGTGGAGGGTGTAGATCTCGCCACCCGTTATCAGTGGAAGAACACCATCGGACCTGTGGAGAATCGCCCGCTCAACGAGAACCGTTGGGAGTATACCTTCCCCTACCGTTTCTATCCCGACTATTTCCAATCGTATGGTCTCGGCTTCTTCGAGTTTTTCCAACTCTCAGAGGATATCGGTGCTGAGCCGCTGCCTGTGTTGAATGTTGGGATGGCCTGTCAGTTCCAAAACTGGGACGATGACGCTGCCCATGTGCCTTACGACCAGTTGCAGCCCTATATTCAGGACTGTCTCGACTTAATCGAGTTCGCTAATGGACCTGCCGACAGCGAGTGGGGTAGGAAACGTGCTGAGATGGGACATCCAGAGCCGTTCAATATGAAGTTTATTGGTGTTGGCAACGAGCAATGGGACGATTTCTACTTCAAGCGTCTGGAGCCTTTCGTGGCCGCTATCAAGGCAAAGTACCCCAACATCCAAATTGTGGGAACCAGTGGTCCCGACTCGGAGGGTAAGATGTTCGAGAAGGGCTGGGAAGCCATGAAGCGTCTGAAGGCCGACCTTGTCGATGAGCATTTCTATCGTCCGGAGTCTTGGTTCTTAGGCAATGCCGAGGGTAAGGACAAGTATGGTGAGTTCTGTGGTGCCCTGCGCTATGAGCACTATGACCGTAAAGGCCCGAAGGTGTTTGCCGGTGAGTATGCCTGTCATGGTGCCAACGGTAAGAAGTGGAACCACTACGAGGCCTCTATCCTCGAAGCCGCCTTTATGACTGACTTGGAACGCAATGCCGATGTGGTCTATATGACGGCCTATGCTCCGCTTTTCGCCCATGTGGAGGGTTGGCAGTGGCGTCCGGACCTCATCTGGTACGACAACCTCCGTATGTTCAAGTCGTGCAGTTACTATGTGCAACAAATGTATGCAGCCAACAAGGGAACCAACGTTTTGCAAATGACGATGAACAAACAGCCCATTGCAGGTCAGGCAGGACAGGACGGTCTCTTCGCTTCTTCTGTCTTCGACGCGAATACAGGCGAGGTCATCATAAAGGTCATCAATACCTCGAAGCAGCCGCAGCCTGTCAGCATTCAGTTGACAGGCATGAAAGGTGAGCGTATGGCGCAGACAATCACCCTCAGCCACAATGGCATGGATGATGAGAATACCCTCGATAATCCTGAGCGCATCACCCCAAAGAACGGCACGCTGAAACTGGATGCAGGCAAGGGTGCCACCTTGCTCCTCGACGATATCCCCGCTATGTCGTTCCGACTGTATAAGGTGAAGAAATAAAACAAGAGGGCTGGCAAACGCCAGCCCTCTTGCTTCTGAACAGTTTTATTCTTCCCAGCGAAAGACAGCACCATTGCGACGGGCAGGGTCAGAACCCGTGAAATCCATGGAATAAGGACTGCCCGTTGTGGGACTTTTGCCAACATACCGATGGGTGCGCATGGACATAAGCATGAAAGTGTGGTTGAGGTAGTCCTGCCACATGAATACTTCGGCCTTTGCTTCGTCAGTGGTTAGACGGACATCACCGGCAATGCCAAAACCTGAGCAGAAAAGGTAGCGTCCGTCCTCACACTGAAGAATCACCTTCCCTTGACCTTTATCGATTACGCGAAAACGGGTTTGTGGGCTTTTCTCTGTAGCCTCTGTATCATGCACCAAACCATGCGGCAAGGCAATCATCGGTTTACCTGTGGCGAGGTTGATAATACGAATGGTCTTCCTAATAGGGAGATTACCGCTACGGTCGGCATCAGGCTCGTCGACGGTAAAATTGTCGAACTCAGCATAACCGCCTTTTAGCCCCTTGTAGTTGAAAACGAAAAGGGCATGGCGCGAGCCCTGGAAGGAGATGAGTTGGTAAGAGAGTGGCATTTCGCGGCCTAACCTCTGGAAGGTGGAGCCGTCAAGTGAGTATTCATAGTAGGCACGATCGTTGTCGAAGTTGCCCACCATTCGAAACCAAAGTCTCTCTGCCGTAACTGATATGTCGATTGTGTCATTAATGGCCTGTTCGAAACAGCGGAGGATCGACTGTTTGCCATGTTTGACGATACCAATCCATGAACAAGGTACATTAATATTGCCCAGACCAGCCACATCTCCATCTTTCATACCTTTGGTGTAGAGTTCTACAGTAGTAATGGATGTAGGACCGATAACACGCTGAGTGAGGGTATTACGCGCCCACATGAGTTGGTCGGCAGGCATCGACTGAATACGTAGACGGCCATTACGAAGGCTCCACTTTGTGTCATCCGGGTTATGGTTCCATTGCCACACGTGACCCAGCGTATTCGCATTGAAGTCCTCGTTGCGCTCATAGGGAGCATGGGGCATGACATTGGCATTGATTTGCGGCTTGAGCCATGTGCGTGGTGCACGACCCAGATTTCCCTCAAGGCCTATCATTGGCCAGCCGTCTTTCCAAGTGATGGGGGCGAGAGTGACCGTACGGCCAATGGAGTGGAAATCCATCATGAGCAAAGCCCACCACTGTCCGTTTTGATCCTCCACGATACCTCCCTGATGAATATTGGTGCAAGCCGTAGCATCCTTATCCACTTCCGGGATACCGAACTTCGTACCATCTTCACCAATGCGGTATTTCTCACCAGGTGGTACTTCTGTGGTAGAAACTGCATGATAGCCGAAAGTCTCATCGGCAGTGATGGTGATAGTCTCGTAGGGCCCCCATATACTCTTGGAACGTGAACAGAGGGTACGACCATTAGGCTTGTAATCGGTAGAGATGAGGTAGTACATGTCACCTATTTTATATATATGATGTCCCTCGCCTACTGCATTACCCTCAGGAATGATGGTACGCTCTGTTCCTTCGATTGGACCACTCATATCTGGTCTCAATTCCGTACACTTCACTTCTCCGTAGCCATGGATGGCATAAATCTTTCCGTCGTCATCAAAAAGCACGGAGAGGTCGTAGATGCGTCCCTGCATATTGTGATGCTTCCAAGGTCCCCGGATATCCTTGGAGGTATAGCACTGCAAGCCCTTGCCATTGATGTTGGTGAATACATAGAACAGACCATTGGCATAACGAATAGCAGGTGCCCAGACACCTTGACCGTATATCTCTTTGTGGTTCTTAAGCGAGAAGGCATCGTCGGTAAAGTCGAAACGGTCGAAGCAATACGAGATATTCTCCCAGTTCACCAAGTCCTTCGAATGAAGAATGACCAGACCTGGCACAGTATGCATCGTTGTACCTGCCAGATAATAGTCGTCTCCCACACGAAGGATATCAGGATCAGAAAACTCATCGTAAAACAGTGGATTGGTATATGTTCCATTGCCATTGTCAGCAGTCCATGACTGGGGGAAACATGGATTCAAGGAAAAGTGAAAAGCGAAAAGCATAATAACTGTTTTCAACCAATTTATCCAACTAACTTTTTTTACATTAACTATTTCGTTCATAACTTTTCGCATTTTCACTTTTCAATAGATTAGTTCATCAATGTTGGCCAGCCGTCGGGTGTCCAACGGATAGGACGCTGGATGAGCACTGAGGCTCCTCCTTGGGCAACGCTGTAGCCATGACAGATAAAGATATCCTGACCGTCTATGTGATAGGCGGCACAGTGGCCTGCGGCCTCGTATTCCTTCTTGTCGCCCTCAAGGAAGAGGTTGCCGCCGCCGTAGCGCATGTCGATGCCCTTGCTGTCGAGATAGGGCCCGTCTACAGTCTTGCTGCGCCCAACGGCCACACGGTAGTTGCTCTTCGCTCCCTGACAGCAGTAGTCCCACGACACGAAGAGGTAGTACCAGCCGTCGTGCTTAAAAATAAATGGTGCCTCAATGGCGTTTGGACCAGCAGAGTCAGATGTGGGATTCTTAGGCGGATTCAGATTGATGGGCAGTGCAGCCTTGGCATCCTTGTCGTTCAGATTATAACGGCGGGCTATCGTGCAGGGCTTAGCACCTTTGGCCACATGCAACGTCGTGTCGAGGCGTACCAACTGAATACCATCCCAGAAAGAACCCCACACCAGCCAAGGCTGATCGGTATCATCGATGATGAAATTAGGATCGATGGCATTCCAGTTGTCACGCTTCTCACGGGAAGTGACAATACAACCTTCATCCTCCCACAAACCAGAGGCCAGGGATCGAGTGGAGAGCAGCCCGATGGCCGAGCCATTACGCCCGAAGGTGGAACAACTATAGGCGAGCCACCACCGTCCGTGCCACTGAATGACGTCAGGAGCCCATACATGATGGCGGAAACCGGGAACGGAGTCACGTGTCCATTTCGGTATCACCGACATCAGAGGTTTTGGTTCCACCGTCCATGTCTTGCGATCCTGCGAGGTCATCTGCTGGATACCCATGCCAGTACTATACATATAATAAGTACTGTCCTCATAAGCCATCACGGGGTCGTGAACCATCGGCTGGTCAGTCTGGAAATCCGTTTTTGGATGTCCCTTGTCATGAGACTGAGAATATAGAGTGGTGCTCACATGGAGCACCACTACTATAGAGAGAATTCGTTTCACAGTCATATATTATTCAGTAAGAACTATTTTATAGCCCCAAATAGTAACACCGGTCTTGCTGTCATGAGCCGTGAAGCAAGGAGTCTTTGTATCAGTTGGTTCCAAAGTCTGTGGAACCATGACGCCCTTAAATTCTGAACCGATATTGAAAGTGATATACGAAGTACCAGACTTGACGCTCCAAGTACCAGTAACTCCACCAGAGATAGAACCATCGGCATTCAGTGTAACATTAACAGGAACAGAAATTTCCTTGGCAGCATGATCAAGTCCGTACCTATGAGTCAACAGCCTGTATTCACCTGGGATATCAGTTGTAGCCACCTTCTGAGCAACAGCAATACCTGCACTCTTCACGCCTTCACCTGTATATTCAAACGGAGCTGCTACCAGCCAGCCCTCTTCGTTTTGATAAACTTGGTGAACGCGTACCTCATGGCCCTCACCCCGATTCTGGAAGCGCGTATGATACACCAGATAGGTACGTCCGTCTTGAGCAGCGATGATACTGTTGTGACCTTGGGCGCGCTCAGCCCAATCACCTAATGTCTGGAAGCCCCAGTCTCCATAAGCACCGAAGATATTTACGCCACGGTTACCGTCGTTCTCCGTAGGACCGAAGTTCAACTGATAGGTGTCATAAACTGCGGAACTGCCCTTACTGTCAACGAATGGTCCATCAGGATTCAGTGAGCGGAACACGCGCATCTGGTAACCGCCAGCAGCCTCCAGACCTCCATAAGTCATGAACAGGAAATAGTAACCGCCGATAAACTCGATGTAAGAGGCCTCACCCGATACATAATGTCCACCGGCAATCTTCTTGCCAAAGTAAGGATCTGAAGTTTCATTTTCAGCATATGTCACATCATAGTCACGCAGACCAGTCTCCTCATCAAGTTCCAGCATGAAGATACCACCGCTCCAAGAGCCGTATGACATCCATAGTTTGCCATCCTCGTCATAGAACACACAGGGGTCGATAGCATTCGGCCAGTGATTACCGTAGTTATCACTTGGAGCATAGCGTGAAGGTAGCGAAGTTTGCTCACCCAGGACAATCTCCAAGTCGGTAGATTTATAAGAATCACCATCCCTGAATCCACTCATCACAACAGGAGACTGATAGCGATAAGGACCTGCGATGTTGTCTGCTGTCAGCATAATGATGCTTGAATACCAAGCATCGCCATTGATGCTTAGATACATGCACCACTTACCCAACTTCTTGTTATAGATAACGTCAGGAGCCCACATATTACCATTAATATCGTATGTTGCACTACCGCGCTGAGACCAAGCAAGCGCGTTGAAGTTGAGGTCATACTCTGCTCCACCCTTCTCTACCTTAGTAATCTGAGGAGTGGTAAATGCATCGACATTATCGGCATTTGTGCTGGTAGCAGTAGCCCAGGGAGCAGTAAATGCCTCCCAAGACATCATATTGTTACACTTAGCAGCAGCACGGTGTGAACCGAAGATATAATACCTGCTGGTTGATGGATCCCAAACCACACTTGGATCATGCACGCTGACACGCTTCAATGCTGATGGCCCCTCAGTCTGGGGATCGTCTTCTGTAGATTCTGAAGAAGTGGTCGTAAAAGACACCTCACTCGAATAAGCCACATCAAAACTTGTCTGCGCGAAACCACGAACGTAGTAGGTAGTGCTCTTAGTAAGACCGCCGATAGTCAGAACCATATCCTTACTGGTAGAATACACCTTATCATCACTAATTGTAGGATTAGGTGAAGTTGAATAGCATACACCACGATGGATGATGTGCGAACCAGTAGCCGTTGCAGTAACAATGGCATAGGTTCCAGAAACGGAAGTCACCGTCGGAGCCGTAACTGTCAGAGGATTGTTTACCTCGTTGAGGTCGTCCTTACAGGCTGTTGCCATCATTACGATGGCTAACAGCACTATAAATTTAGAGATATATTTCATAATATGATTCATTTAAATGATTATTCAAATACCAAGTGAGCACCTTCACAGGTGAAACGGAAGTAGAAATTGTCAGGATCAATGGTATTGATACCTAAGTAGTCCTGAGTATAGTCGTTTCCATCAGTACCATGCATCACAATTCTGATATCTGCAGTACCATCACCATTATTCACTATCTTGGCAGAAACCTTTGCACCATTCATAGCACCACGCCAAGCAGCCCACTCTTCATCAGTTGCGAAGCCACCAATCTTCTGGAAGTTAGCATTACCGTCAATGCCGGCGCCCCAACCCCAGTTGTCTGCACGTACAACACCATACTCGGCATTATCAGCCTTATTCAGAATAATAACAAAGTTCTTGAAATTGGCATCGCCAGCAGTGTAGTTGATGAAGTTGACGGTACATTCTGTATGAGCAGGCACTTGCACATTGGGGGTGAATACCGTCCACCATGGAGTAGTATTATCCGTTGCACCGATTGCATTGTCGAACACAAGGTGAGCACCCTCACAGGTAAAGCGGAAGTAGAAATTATCAGGATCAATGGTATTGATACCCTTATACTCCTGAACATAGTCCTTATCATCAACACCATGCATCACAATCTTAATATCTGCAGTACCATCACCATTATTGGTAACATAAGCAGTACACTTAGCCCCCTTCATGGCGTCACGCCAAGCAGCCCACTCTTCATCAGTTGCGAAACCACCTATCTTCTGGAAGTTAGCATTACCGTCAATGCCGGCGCCCCAACCCCAGTTGTCTGCACGTACGACACCATACTCTGCAGAAATATCAGCCTTATTCATAATAATCAAATAGTTCTTGAAATTGGCATCGCCAGCAGTGTAATTGGTGAAGTTCACCACCTTTGTTTCCTTTGGTTCTACCTTAATATTATCGGTAAATGCTGTCCACCAAGGTGTCGTATTGTCCTCAAGACCAATCATCAGTGGAGTTGGAACAACTACGGTCTGCGTGAATGCAGAGAGTTCTTTCACAACACTGAAGGTCTTACTTGCCATGACAGGCTTGTCGGCATTAGCACCCTTGAAGGTCTTGTTATAGAGAACAATAAGTGTTTTCTGACCAAGGTCTGTCATATTAGGAATAGCCTCGAACTGAAGATTCTCTGCAGTAACATTTGCAGTAACACCTTCCTCGAAGGTAACAGTTGCTGTCACATTAGCCATAGCCTCAGCGAGTTCTGTGCCAACAAGTACTTCACTGGGTACACCAGACAACTCCATAGAAAGAGGTTGCTTATCATTGGCAGAAGTGCAACCACCGATTGGCTCGACATTGGTAGAGATGAAGTTAACCAATGACTGTTCAATACCGATACGGCATGCCAAAGGAGCATCAGTTCCTGTTGAAGGGAATGGAGTCGTCTGAGTATAAGTCTTTGTCAGCGTTCCATTGGTCATTTTGATAAAGAGACCACCATCAGTACGATCAACGGTCAGTGTAATCTTACCATTCATCTTTTGAACGGAAGCATCAATATCATCCTCACCTGATGAATTGTTAAAGTTACCATCAACAAGACTACGATCAATTTCAGTACCTACAGTATTCCACTCAGAGTTTTTTGAAGGATCGTTGTCATAACGAATAACACCATACTCATCACCCAGTTCGCCTGTCTCTGCATTTTTACATGCATTCAGGACAATATAGAAGTTTTTATAATACTTATTGTCAGGATTGACAGTCAGCATAAACTGAGCCTGCCACTTTGCACCAGCGGGTACGACATAAGTCTTACCTAATGTGAAGAAACCAGAGGACAGATCTTCCTTACCGATGTTATACACATCTTCCATCTGACCCACGAGTTCCTCCTCTGGTTCGGGTTCATCCTCTTCACCGCCCATTTCTGAGAGCCAGTCAGGAGCGCCTACGTTATAAAGGTCTCCACCCTCACAACTCGTCATAGTCAGCAAGGCAAGGGCTGCCATGAAAAAGACAGATGCTAATTTATTGATATATTTCATAATTGTATCTTTTTACAGTTTCACTTTACTTTTTGGACAACTCAACAACAGGGTGAATCTTCCATCCCTTCTTTGCGAAGTAGTCAGAATTGTTTCTATTAAGGTTGGCAGAATTTCCTCTCAGGTTGGCATTGTTGTTCAATGTTGACTGGAAGATAGGCAGGAACTCATGTCCAGGAACATAGTCATCGAAAGAACTGATAACTCCAGTATCACCATATTTCACCTCATCCTTCACCTTTGAGCAGTCAGGAGTCAGGATGTATGCAGAATGTTCCTTCATCTGCTTCAAACGATCTGCGGAATAGAAGAATCCCCAGCGCAGCAAATCGAAGCCACGACCATGCTCACAACCGAATTCTGTCGGACGTTCCACGTTGGCAATCTGCTCAAACAGCAAGTCGGCGGTATTATAGTCAGACAACTGTAGGTCTTCCAGATTAGCGCGGCGGCGCACCTCATTGATCCAGTCGATAGCCTGCTGTGTAGGACCGTTCACCTCATTCTCGCACTCAGCGGCACGAAGCAGAACATCAGAGTAACGCATCAGTCGGAGGTTGATACCACATCTCAGACCTGTAATAGCAGAGGAATAAAGATTTGTGCGCAGATTTGTCCACTTGGCAATAGGCAGACCACCATTGTCGCTTGGGCGTGTAACTGACTTCACCTGTTTGGGGGTCTCTCCTGGTGCAGGTTTCACATAAATATAATCCTCTTCTGTCAGCGTCTCTGTATAGTATGAGTTGCCAAACGCATAGTTGTCCCACTCTGGCTCATAAGTAGCAATAGTCCAATAAAGGCGTGGGTCAAGAGAGTTACCCTTTGTCCTCTGGCTTTTGTAAAGATGGTAGAGCCAAGGAGAAGCAGACAGATCTGCCCAACCACTTGCATATTCACCTGCAAAGTTAGCCTCTAAGGCATGCCCTTGGGCAGAGTTCTTACTAACATTCACTTGAGTCCACTCATCGTCTGAGCCCTGTTGGGTGCCATAATCCATGAACTGAATCTCAAAGAGACTTTCAGCATTGTTCTCGTAAGCAGACCCTTCACGGAAGTTATCACCATATTCTTTCATTAACTCATAATTACCATACGTGCCGACAATAATGGCTTTCAGCGTGACAAGAGCCTCATTGTACTTATGTCGCTGCATAAGTGCACGCGCATAGAAGCCTGCGGCGGCTCCTTTATTGGCACGACCTTTCGCCCACTCACCGCCCAAGTCCTTGGTAGGCAGCAGTTCGAGAGCCTCTTCAAAGTCTTTCTCTACCTGATCCATTACGCGGTCATATTGGTCGAACTCGTCCTCATCTCCTTCCTGCCAGTTATAAGCATACAGACCTTCCATGGTAGAGTAGTCGTTGTAACTAGTAATAAGTGCAGGATTCTGGTAATAGTTAGCAAGATTAAAGTAAGCGAGACCACGAATGAACAATGCCTGTCCCTTGATACGTTTCATTGTTTCCGTCAGTGCTGTATTATCCTCACCACATTTGGTGATGATAAAATTACAAACGTTGATGGCAAAATACTGGTCACGCCAGATCCAGTCTGCGGCAACTTCGTTAGTGGCAGCCGCATTGAAATGGTCTATACCTAAATACCATGCATGTTGTGGGTTCCACATCTCATCACCGCGAACCGCATCATGAGCATAACCGACACGAGCATAGGTGCCTTCCATACGCATGTGATGGTAACATGCAATAACAGCCTCCTCCAAGTCGTCTACTGTGTTACCAAAGGTTGCAGTAGTCGGTTCGTTAGGGTTTGCCAAGTCCAGTTTTTCGCTGCACGAAGTCAGCGAACCGATACCCAATATCAGGGCAAATGTTACTTTATATAGTTTCATAATCATTTTCAATTATCGTTTTTCACTTATCAATTTTAGAACGAGAAGAGGATACCAGCCATGAAACTGCGTGCACTGGGGTAAGAGCACCAGTTGTTACCAGGTTGGAAAGGAGCACCGGCAAAGTCTACATTGTAGCCTTTATATTTGGTAAAGGTATAGAGATTCTGAGCCGATACATAGACACGGGCTCCGGAAACCACTCCCTTAAACCACTTGTCGGGGAAGTTATAGCCTAACTCGATATTGGCAATTTTCCAATATGCAGCATTCTGGATCCTTCGGTCACTGAACAAGTCGTTCCATGCCTGAGACGCAGTGCTTTCTATATAAGTACGAGGAACATTGGAAATATATGTCAAACCATCGTCAGACCAGCGATTGGCTTCTGATACAGAAACCTCCTTGTTGAGATAGCCATAGGATGAGGTCAGTGTGTTGTACAGACCATCTGTAACATGATAGTTCAAAGAACCAAAGGTAGAGATAGCCAAATCGAGATTCTTATACTCGAAACGCGCGCTGATACCAAAGTTCACCTTAGGCATACCGCTGCCGATGGTCGTGCGATCATAGGTGTCAATGACACCATCAGGTGTGCCGTCAGGACCACTGATGTCCTTATAAAGACAGTCACCGACGTTGGCACCCACCTGTGTGGCATGATCGTCCAAGTCTGCCTGTGTGCGGGCAATACCCTCATAGACATAGCCGTAGAACTGACCAACTTCCTCACCTACCTTTGTGATACAGTCGCCTTCCAAATATGGCTCGTTGGTGAAACCGAGCGAGGTCACCTTGTTCTTCAAAGTACTAAGGTTAGCACTCACCTGCCACTTGAAAGGATGGTCGTTGTTTCGATAGGTAGCAGAAAACTCAAAGCCACTGTTCTCCATAGTAGCAGCATTCATCGTCACCTTATATGCGGGGTTGTTCAAAGAGCCTGCACCTGCCGTTGAGGGAACAGGAACGCTGTACAGCAACTCTGACGACTTGTTCTTATACCACTCTGCAGTGAACTCCAAACGGTTGTTGAACATAGCGAGGTCAATACCGATATTGGTTGTCTTCTTCTTCTCCCATGTGATGTTCTCATTCACATATCTCTCAATAGCAGAACCAGAAACTATATTGTTACCAAAACTATAGAGAAGGTATCCATAACGCATTGTCGCCTGATACATGTATTCTCCGATATTCTCGTTACCGAGTTCACCATAACTGGCACGAACTTTGAACATATTAACGATGTCACGGTTGATAGGGAAGAACTTTTCCTTATCAAAACGCCAACCTATAGAGATTGACGGGAAGGTACCCCAGCGGATATTCTTAGACAGACGGGAACTACCGTCACGACGGATAACGAAAGAGAAAAGGTACTTGCTGTCATAATCATAGATCAGACGACCAATAAAAGAGGTCAGAGCATGCTTGCTTTCGTTGGAACTGGAATTTCTGTCGTTTGCATTACCCAATTGGAGGAAGTAAGGCTCTGGGAAGTTCTTTCCCTCACCCCATAGAGAGTTGTAGTTTTCCTCCTCATAGGTGATACCGCCTAATAAATTAACATGGTGTAATCCGAATGTTCCGTCATAAGTGATAGTATTTTCCACAAGGAAGTCTGACCATTGACGTGTTTCCTTGCTTAGTTTCTCATTACTCTTATCCAAATAGACTTTACCACTTTGAATCCATGCTGATGTCCAGTTCTTATACGATGCATAGGTCTTGCTGTAAGAGAGGTTGAGTTTATAGTTCAATTTTTGACTCTTGCTGTCGATGCCGATCATCTTCAGCAGGTTTACATCAGCAGAACCGGTAGCAAGTACACGATCAACTATAGTGTTACGTGTTATCAAGTTGTTGACCAGCAGAGGGTTGGCACGCATGATAGGACCATGCACTGACTCGTAATAGGTGCCATAGCCATAACTGTCATAACTGTAATTCTTGGCAGCAGAAACAATATCATCCAGATACCATGTTGACTCGTCGTATGCTTTGATAGTTGGTGGCATCAGCAAAGAGTTGCTTAACACATTGGCGCCATCCATACCATAAAGTCCTTGGATGTACTCCTGATCGTTACCTATACCAATACCATCTTGGTTAGAGTGAGAGTAAACGAGGCTGGTATGGAAGTTGATGAACTTCGTCTCCATCGTATTGTTCACACGTGCCGTAAAACGCTGGTAGTTAGGACCTGCGCCCTTCAAAGTTCCTTTCTGCTGGAAATAGTCAAGACCTACACTATATGTGTTATGTGCACCACCACCACTGAGGTTAATATTGTGGTTCTGACGGAATCCAGTCTTAAAGGCCTCATCCACCCAGTTGGTATTGGTGTTGTCCTGAAATGCATATCTACCAGTCT
The DNA here is from genome assembly GCA_017518935.1 of Prevotella sp. Classification (GTDB taxonomy): domain Bacteria; phylum Bacteroidota; class Bacteroidia; order Bacteroidales; family Bacteroidaceae; genus Prevotella. The sequence continues at coordinate 17,432 of JAFWTK010000101.1, read as the reverse complement.
CAGTATGATAAGTGTAACCACCAGGCAGAGTCCTCTGGACACCAGATACCTGGCTAGTGTTTGCAAAAGCCTGTCCTATGTATTGGCTATACTGATCAGCATTCATCATCTTATACTCACCAGTAGGAATCCAGTCAACACCGAAGTAGCCCTTATAGTCCACTTTCAGGGGTTGTTCCTTCTTACCATTCTTGGTCGTGATGATTACCACGCCGTTAGCAGCACGAGAACCGTAGATAGCACCGGCAGATGCATCCTTCAACACCTGAATGGTCTCGATATCGTTAGGAGAGAAATCACGAATAGAAGTACCCATGGGCACGCCGTCAATGACATACAGTGGAGCGGTACTACCAAAGGTACCCAAACCACGAATCTTCACGGCTGGGTCCGCACCCGGCTGACCGTCAGAAGTAATCTGTACACCAGCCACCTTACCTTCCAGCATAGAAGAAATGTTTGAGTGAGACACGCGCTTCAGTTCTTCAGCATTCACGATAGACACAGAACCAGTCAGGTCTGCTTTCTTCTGGGTACCATAACCCACAACCACCACCTGATCGAGAACTTGGGCGTCAGATTCAAGTTGGATCTGTCCAAGAACAGCACGTCCGTTTACGGCAATCTCACGATCCTTAAAACCTACATAACTTACCACGAGAGTGGCATCCGAAGGAGCATTCACCTGGAAGTTACCGTCATAGTCGGTCACTACACCAGTCTGGGATCCCTTCACCTTGATGGTTGCACCAATCAGTGCTTCACCATCTTGGTCAACAACCTGGCCGCTGACCGGAATGGTCTGCTGTGCCACTGATGCCATCGCAAAAACTGGGCAGATGGTAAATCCTACCAGCACATTTAGGATGAACATCACAGAGAATAATACTTGTTTTCTCATCTTAATTGTTTTGTTTGAATTAATTAATAATTAGTGAAATGTGCTGCAAAATTAGTTATTAGTAACAAAGAAAAGGTGGACAAAACGTTTTATATGGTGGATAAAACGGATTTTAGTTATCTGTGCACAAATTATCCACCTCTTGAGATATATCAATGATATAAATCAATTGCCCCCAAATGAACTGGGACTGACACCAAACATTTTTGTAAAGCAACGGGTAAAATATTTGGGGTCGTTGAAACCTACAGCATAGGCTATCTCCGTGATGTTACGGTTGCCAGTCTTGGCTGAAAGGAGTTCTTTGGCCATGTTCAGACGGTAGTTACGGATGAACTGCCCCACAGGCACACCCGCCTCCGTATTGAGATGCTTGCTGGCAACACTACGGCTCATGCCTAAGGCATCACAAAACTCCTGCACACCAAACTCTGAATCCATATAATGCTGTTCCATGATCTCCATCACGCGCTCCATCAGTGGACGAGTATTTTTCATCACCTCTTCCTTGTCTGCCTCGACGCTCTTTGTCACACTTTTCTGATAGCGCTCTTGATTGTCGAGAATATTACTGATACGCTTTTGGAGTTGCTTGGGATCTTTCGATTCCTCCAAAACCTTGCGGATAGGACTCAACAGTTGTTCTGCCTCTCGTCGTTTCAGTTCTGTAACCCACCTATTATATATATGTATGACAAGACCTATAAAGAGAAGTGAAAGCAGTAAGCGGAACCACCAACTGTTCCAGAAGTGTGGCTTCACCACGATGTCTATGGCAATTGTCTCTTCCTCGGATGAGGACAGGCCCGACTCGTATTTGACCTCAAAGGTATAATCACCCACAGGCAGGACACTGTATCTGACAGAGTGCTGACCGGGTTTTAGGAGTGTCCACTCATTATCAAAGCCCTTCATCCTATAACTGAAAGAGCCTTGCGTCTCATAGCCATAGTTCAGGGCAGAAAAATCAATCGAGAAAGAGCGGTTCCCTTCACTGAGTCTGATAAGTTTGGCAATGGAGATGTCTTGATCGAGGTAGTCGCTGCCAGCCTGTATGTCCTGATTGTCCACCATCAAGTGTGTAAACACAAGATGTCCCTGATAATTAGCCTCCAGATTCCCGCTGTTCACCTCAATCAGTCCCGCCTCACTGCCCAGATATATTTCCCCAGACTGGGCTATGATAGCAGAGTTCCAGTAAAACTGCGAACTGACAAGTCCGTCGTTCTGCGTGTAATTCGTAAATGTTTTCAGATGGGGATCATAAATCGACAGTCCGTTCTGGGTAGTTATCCACAATCTTCCGTTCTGGTCTTCCACAATACCTTTCACAGCATTATTGACTAGTCCGTCAGCCTGTGTCAGAACTTCGAACCGTTCCTGACCATCTTTTCCGACAACACGTTGATACAGGCCATAGCCGTTGCTGCCCAGCCACAGTGTACCATCCTTGGTCTCATAGAAAGAGGATATCTTATCGTAGATGCGAGAGTCGGGGTCATTCAGACGGTACATCAGACCACGGTCTCTGAATTTGCCGCCTTTCCGCGATTTGAGGTCAATGGCACAGACACCCCGCATACAGCCCACCCAGAGCACACCGTCCTTATCAATCACGGAGCCTATGCAACCACGTATCAACTGGCAATCATCAAAGGGCTCTGTCAGTTGTCTGGTCTTAAGATCATACAGGAAGACACCATCGTTACTGCCAATCCACAGTCCGTCATTGATAGCATCATAGGCTAAGGCACCTATGAAATTCGTCAGTCGGGCATGGTCTGCTGTCATCTCCACCCGCTGGACAACGCGAGAAGACAGGTCCACCACGTTCAGTCCTCCGCCCCAGGTTCCTGTCCAGAGACGCCCTTTGTCATCGGCCACCAATGCTGAGACACTATTATGCGACAAGGCAGAGTTCTCCTTCGTGAAGTGCTCAAAGATCCGTTGTCCCTTCTCCTTTCTGTTCAGGCCGCCTTCCACCGTACCAACCCACAACGTACCGTCAGGTTCCACGTACATAGCGTTGATGGGATTAGGTGAGATAGAGTTCGACGAGGCTGTGTGGACATAGTTTTGCAATAGCAACTGCCTTGGTACCACCATGGCAACGCCCCCTGACTCCGTTCCTATCCATATCAGTCCCTTCTCAACCAAGAGGCAATGTATAAAGTCACTCTTCAATGGGTGAGGGCTGGTCGTGTTCCATACAGAGAACTTGTCGGACTGATCGTCGTAGATATTCAGTCCGGATAGCGAGCCTATCAGCAGGGTGTTGTCGGGCATCAGGGCAAGGCTTGAGAGAAACTCATGAGAGATAGAGCCTTCGACATGGGGATTATATAGATAACTGTCCAACCGATGATGATAGGGGTCATAGCGAAACAGTCCGTGATTCGTCGTAATCCAGAAGACGCTTCCCCGTTTCAGCATATCCGTGATATAGAGACCGTTCAGGGAACGGAATAGGGGCGAGACTTCTTCACGAATCAATTGACCGTTTTTCTCCACCAGCCGGAATAATCCGCCATCAATGCCTATCCATGGTTTGCCGTTACCTTCCACATCACGGATACTCACGTCGGGTGTATTCCCATGGTAACGATAGGTGCACACCTTACTAATATGTCCCTGCTCGTCGAAACTCAGTAGGTTCACCGACGAGAAAGTTACCAGCCAGATATGTCCTAGGGCATCACAATAGATCTTGGTACTCGGCTCGGACAAGAGTGTTCTCATCTCATCCGACAGGGATTCTGGAGAGATGCCAGCCATGGTCTTCAGGTCGATGATATTCGTACCTTCATCGAAGGCCACCCAGAGACGCTTGAAGCGGTCTTCTGCTATACTCTTGCATGAATTACTGTTCAGCCACATAGTGGGTGACGTCATCCCATATCCGTCATAGCGCACCAATCCTCCACCGTAGGTACCTACCCACAGAAAACCATTGGAATCGACGAAGATGGCGCTGACATTGTTGTGGGGAAGTCCACTGTGCAAATCAATATACGACACATTATACCGCTCGGTCAGCATACCACTTTGTGCCATGCTGACAACGGCTCCCCACAGAGACAAAAATAGGATTATAATGTGTCGTACCCTCATTGTTTTTGGCGCAAAGATACAAAAAAAAGTTGAAAAGTACAAGGGAAATTGGAGAATTAATGTAAATCGTCCTATAATAATGCAAAGCCCTTAGTGTGGTTTTATCATCGTACAAGGCTTCTGTACTATCGGTACAAACCTTCTGTACTGCCAGTACAAGGCTTCTGTACTACCAGTACAAAGCACTTGTACTACAGCCATTCCTTGTCTGGAATCTGGGGCAAAATATTGCAGGTGTAAGGCACAATCTGCATCCCAGTAACGAAAATAAATTGTGATTTATTTTGTATTTCGCTCGATTTGCACTACCTTTGCAACGAAATATGAGTATACTGAACATAGATAAAGACCGCAGGCGGTTCTCCTTTGAGGTGCTGCCCCCATTGAAAGGGACGGGTACGGATAGGCTCTTTGCCGACATTGACAAGTTGAAGGAGTTCGATCCTGCATATATTAATATCACGACCCACCACTCCGAGTTTGTCTATAAAGAACTGGCAAACGGACAGTTTGAGCGGAGCAGAATCCGCCGCCGTCCAGGTACGATAGCCATTGCCGCTGCCATCCAGCAGCGTTATCATATCCCCGTGCAGCCCCATGTGATTTGCAGTGGCGCCACTGTGGAGGATATCGAGTACGAACTGCTCGACTTGCAGTTTCTGGGCATCAGCGACTTGTTGCTATTGCGTGGTGACAAGGCGAAGGAGGACAGTCGGTTTGTTCCCACTCCCGGAGGTCATGCCCATACGACGGACCTGATGAAGCAGGTGAAACGCTTCAACGAGGGTTCCTTTGCCGACGGTACGCCCATCAAGAATCCGGGTCGTCCTTTCGACTACGGGGTGGCCTGCTATCCGGAGAAGCATGAGGAGGCGCCCAATTTGGAGATGGATATGGAATTCCTGAAACAGAAGCAGGAACTTGGGGCGCAATATGCTGTGACACAGTTGTTCTTTGACAATGAGAAATATTTCTCATTTGTGGAGAAGGCCCGCCAGATGGGCATCACCATTCCCATCATCCCAGGCATTAAACCGCTGGCCAAATTGACACAGTTGACGGTGGTGCCGAAGACATTCCATTGTGACATCCCAGAGCCATTGGCGAAGGAGATCGTAAAGTGCAAGACCGACGAGGATGCCCGTATGTTAGGTATTGAGTGGACCACGGAGCAATGCCGTGACTTATATCAGCACGGGGTGAATAACATCCATTTCTATACGGTGTCTGCAGTGGATAGTGTGGCAGAAGTCGCAAAGAAACTATTATGACATTCGGTGAGGTGATAGGGCAGAAAGCGGTGCAGGAGCGCCTGATGCAGATGGTGAGTGAAGACCGTCTGCCGCATGCCCTGATGCTCTGCGGACCGCAAGGAGTCGGGAAAATGGCCCTGGCAACGGCTTTCGGGTGTCAGTTGCTTGATGATGGCAGAACCTCATCCAAGGCCATGCTCGACAAGTTAGAGCATCCAGACCTTCATTTCACTTATCCGACTATCAAACTACCTTCGATGTCGAGTGACCACAAACCCGTGAGCGATGATTTTGCCAAGGAGTGGCACGAACTGATCATGGGAGGACCGTACTTCACGATGGATGACTGGATGCAAGCGATGGGTGGCGAGAACCAGCAGGCTATTATCACCGCTGGCGAAAGCGACGATTTGGTACGGAAACTCTCGTTGAAGTCGAGTCAAGGTGGCTATAAGGTCAGTATTGTCTGGTTACCGGAGCGCATGAATATCGAGTGTGCCAACAAACTGCTGAAACTCATCGAGGAACCGCCCCAGCAGACGGTGTTCATCATGGTGTGTGAGGAACCAGATAAGTTGTTAGAGACCATCCGCAGCCGTGTGCAACGCATCGATGTGAAGAAAATAGACGATGAGAGTATAAGGCAGGCCCTCGTGGAGCGACGCGGCATCAGTGAGGATGCCGCCCATCGTATCGCCAGACTTGCCAATGGCAGTTGGTTGAAGGCGATGGAAGAGTTGCAGGTAGGCTCCGAGAATGAGCAGTTCCTGGATATGTTCATCTCACTGATGCGACTGGCCTATCAACGGAAGATCAAGGACCTGCGCAAGTGGAGTGAGGTGATGGCGGGCTTTGGACGTGAGAAACAGAAACGTTGGCTCACCTATTTCCTCAGGATGATCCGTGAGAATTTCATGTATAACTTCCAACAGGAGGAGTTGGTCTATATGACGGAAAAAGAAGAAGGTTTTGCCCGTAACTTTGCACGGTTCGTGAACGAGGCAAATATCCTGCCCATCAGCGACCTTGCCAACAGGGCTATCCGTGATATTGGGCAGAATGCCAATGCGAAGATTGTATTTTTCGACTTTACGCTGCAAATGATAGTATTATTGATACAGAAATAGATATGACAGAGAAAACGAAAGAATTGCCCAGTGTGGTAGGTTGTGACAGAGGGTTTTGTCATCAGGCCGTAGGGCGTCAGGACCGTCAGTTGAATACGTACGACTGGCTGGCCGATGTGCCTGGTAATGCAGAAGATACCGACTTGGTGGAGGTGCAGTTCAAGCATACCCGTAAGGGCTATTATCACAATGTGAACAATCTGCCGTTGAAAAAGGGAGATATTGTGGCGGTGGAAGCCAGTCCGGGACATGATATCGGTGTGGTGACACTGACAGGCCGACTGGTGAAACTGCAAATCAAGAAGGCCAACCTGAAATCGGCTGATGACATCAAACGCATTTACCGTATTGCCCGTGAGATTGACATGCAGAAGTTCCGCGAGGCGAAGGCTCGCGAGCACTCGACGATGATAGAGAGTCGTATGATCGCCAAGGGGCTTGGTTTGCAGATGAAAATTGGAGATGTGGAGTATCAAGGCGATGGCAACAAGGCCATCTTCTACTATATCGCTGATGAGCGTGTGGACTTCCGGCAGTTGATTAAGGATCTGGCTGCTGCTTTCCATGTGCGTATTGAGATGAAGCAGATTGGTGCGCGTCAGGAGGCTGGACGCATTGGCGGCACGGGTCCCTGTGGACGGGAACTCTGCTGTGCCACGTGGATGAAGAACTTCTCCAGTGTCAGCACGAATGCGGCTCGATTCCAGGATATCTCACTTAATCCGCAGAAGTTGGCGGGAATGTGTGCCAAACTAAAATGCTGCCTGAACTATGAGGTTGACGATTATGTGGAAGCCAGTAAACGTCTGCCCGGCAAGGATGTTGTACTCCAAACACAGGATGCCGACTATTATCTTTTTAAGAGCGACATCCTGGCAGGTCTCGTGTCTTATTCCACAGATAAGAATATTGCTGCGAATGTGGAAACCATCACGGCTGTGCGTGCCAAGGAGATTATCGAGATGAACAAGCAGGGCGAAAAACCGCTCTCGCTTCAAGGGGATGGTCATCAGAAACCTGTCAAGCAACATGTGGATTTGGCAGGAGGTGATATCAGCCGATTCGACAAGTCGAAGAAAAAGAAGAAGAAAAAGAAGAAACCATCGGATGTGCCTCAGGACAACCATGCGAAGGAATAACAGATGGATATGTCTCGGTGTTATGCTTGTGGCTGTAATAAGTCTGACCTCTTGCGACCGTAAGACGATTTATTATCACTATGAGCATGCACCGATTGCGGGATGGGAGAAGAATGATACGCTTAGTTTTGATATTCCTCCCGTCAGTGCAGGCTTATATCGTGAGGAACTGGGGCTGCGTATCAATTCTGATTATCCTTTTATGGGACTGAGCCTCGTCATCAAGCAGACCATCCTGCCGTCAGGCTATGTGCATCGTGACACGCTAAACTGCAATTTAGTTGACAAGGAAGGTAACCATAAGGGGACGGGCATCAGTTTCTATCAGTATAACTTCCATGTCAATACGTTGAGGCTGCATGAGGGTGACTCACTACATATCACCGTGAGACACAATATGAAACGGGAGATTATGTCTGGTGTTGCAGATGTCGGTATCCGACTGGACAGACAGTAGCCCCTATTTATATTAATTAGGATCGCGCGAGGTTTCTACCTGCATCAATTCTTAAGAAGATGAACAGCAGGATGGTGAATCCCCACAATGAGGAGCCTCCGTAACTGAAGAACGGCAGGGGGATACCGATGACAGGTGTCAGACCTAATACCATACCGACATTGATAAACACATGGAATAGGAAGATACTCAGCACGGAATAGCCATAGACCCGTCCAAAGCGGTAGGGTTGTCGTTCTGCCAGATGGATGAGTCGCAGGATCAAAAACATGAACAGCAACAGGACTGATGCTGAGCCGATGAATCCTTCTTCCTCACCAACGGTGCAGAAGATGAAGTCGGTATCTTGTTCTGGCACGTATTTCAGTTTTGTCTGCGTACCATTCAGGAATCCTTTACCCCAGATACCGCCTGAACCAATGGCAATCTGACTCTGATGCACGTTGTAGCCGGCTCCCTTCAAGTCTTCCTCCAAACCAAGAAGCACGTTGATACGTACCCGTTGGTGAGGTTCCATCAGGTGGTTCAGTACATAGTCGGCTGCATTGAAGAAAATGACAGAACCTAAGGCGAAGAGTGCAATCCACATATAGTTTCTGATTCTGCTGACTACGGCCTGCCAAAGCAGATAGCCTATCAGAAGGGCTGTTACCACCAGTTGTACGAACACCACATCGAACGGGATGACATAGAGCGAGAACAGCAGGAATACTAGCGTAATCCCGATGGTGGCTAAAAATATGCGAATGGCATCTCTCTTGTTGTCGCAGTAGACCAGGACCATTGCGCCTGAAAAGATGTGTATCAGCAGCAGGACGACGAATTTGCCCACCGAGGTAGGCGTGTATAGAAACAACGTGTCGGCATAGCGGATGCCCACCACGAAATAGAGTACCATCGCCACACCCGTGAATAGGATACTGCCAGGCATCCCTTCCCGATAGAGCATTAGGAAGAAGGCCAGATAGACGAGGGCGGAACCGGTTTCTCGTTGCAGGACGATAAACAGCATCGGGAACAGGATAATACCCAGTGTGGTGCCAAAATACTTCCATTGGTGGATGTTATAGCCGTAGATGCTCATAAACTTCGCCAGGGCCAAGGCTGTGGCAAATTTCGCAAATTCAGCAGGTTGAAGGCGTAGGGGCCCTAATACCAGCCATGATCGGGAACCCTTGATGGTGTGGGTATTGAAGATGGTCGCAAACAGCAGAACCAGCATCACACCGAAGATGAAATAGGCAAAGGTGTCGTAAAAACGGTCGTCAAGCAACAGGATGACCAGTCCCAGTACGATCGAGGTTCCTATCCAGACAATCTGCATACCGGAACGGCTGTCGAGACTGAGAATATCCGTTTCACCATAGGTGTAACTCGCACCGCAGACACTCATCCATCCTAAACTCAGAAGAGCCAGGTAGATGAGTATTGTCCACCAGTCGATGGAACGAAGCACGCTGGGTTGTTTATCTGTCTGCCGAGCCATACGCAATTCTCTTGTTTTGGATACCCTGAGCCTTCGCTTCTGATGCGGGCGAGAGTTTCCCGTTGATAAACTGTTCCATAATCAGGCCACCGATAGGTACACCATAGGTGGCTCCCCATCCGCCATTCTCCACATAGACGGCAACGGCAATCTTTGGGTTGTCCATCGGGGCAAAACCCATAAACACAGAGTGGTCGTGTCCGCGGTTCTGGGCTGTACCAGTCTTTCCACAGGGTACAAAATTATGTCTTGACAATTCCTTACAGGTTCCACCCAATGCCGATGAGCGCATACCCTTCACGATATATTCGTAGGCTTCGCGGTTGGCCTTGGTGAAGTGGCGACGGGTAAAGGTGGTGTCAAGTGCCTCGCCCTGCACTTTCCTGACCACATGAGGCACATAGTAATAGCCTCTGTTGGCGATGGTGGCTCCAAGATTGGCTATCTGGAGCGGGGTAAGCAGCACCTCACCCTGTCCGATGGCAATGGAGATAACCGTCAAACCGTTCCATGAGCCCTTATAGGCTTTGTCGTAGAATTGAGCATTGGGAATCAGGCCTCGTTTCTCGCCAGGAAGATCAATACCTAATTTATAGCCAAAGCCCATGCTGACCATATAGTCGCGCCAAATATTCATGGCGTTTTGCACGGAGCCGTATTTTGAGATGTTGGTATTGATCATGTGGTAGAGTCCCCAGCAGAAGAAACCGTTACAGGAAGTACTCAGTGCAGGGACGAGGGGGAGGGGCGCAGCATGTCCGTGACAACCTACATGCAAACCTTTGAAGTTGAATCCGTGACCACAGGGGTAGGGAGTCGATGGTGTGATGATTCCTTCTGAGAGGAAGGTCAGTCCTTGTGAGGTCTTGAAGGTAGAGCCTGGAGGGTAGAGTCCCATGATACTACGGTTCAGCAATGGCTTCCACACATCTTGACTCAGGATCTTATGGTTTTTGCTTCGCTCACGACCCACCATCAGTCGTGGGTCGTAGGAAGGTGAGGATACCATACAGAGTACCTCACCCGTAGATGGTTCGATGGCTACGATACTTCCAATCTTGCCTTCCATCAGGCGCTCGCCCAGAGCCTGTAACTCATAATCTATACTTAGTGTGAGATTCTTACCAGGAATAGGACGCTTGTCGAAGACACCGTTTTGATATCTGCCCTGAATCCGTCCGTGGGCATCACGCAACAGGATCTGCATACCCTTTTCACCACGTAACTGCTTCTCGTAGGAACGTTCTACACCGAGTTTCCCAATATAGTCGCCAGGCTGGTAGTAGTCGTCTTCCTCAATGTCGGCAGGGGATACCTCTGCCACATCGCCCAATATATGGGCACCCATATTATATTGGTACTGACGGACACTACGTTTCTGCACGTAAAAGCCAGGAAAGCGGTACATCTTTTCTTGGAAAATACTAAAGTCTTTGTCAGATAACTGGCTCATAAACAGTTGCTGGGTGAACCTTGAATAGCCTGGATTACGGTTGCGATCCTTAATGGTGGCCATGCGTTTATCGAATTCCTCCTTGCTGATATTTAGAGCCTGACAGAAGTCTAATGTGTCCAGTCGTCCATTAGCCTCATTCATGACAACCATGATGTCATACGAGGGCTGGTTATATACCAGCAATTTGCCGTTACGGTCTGAGATAACGCCTCTTGATGGAAACTCCACTTTCTTCAGGAAAGCATTCGAGTCGGCGCTCTTCTTATAGTCGTCGCTGGTAATTTGAAGTGTAAACAGACGGATAATATAGATGACTACAATCAATGTAGCAACCCCACCAATCACATATTTTCTGTTTCCAAGATTATAGTCCTTCACTTCGAACGAACACTTTCAATGGCAAGAATCAATATCAAGGTCGGGACGGCACTACTGGCTGCACAAACCAGCCAGTGTACCCAGTTGTAGAAAGTAAAGGCCTCTACGGCAAAGAATGCCAGACAGAAGATGAGAATCAATAACACACTGAAGAGGGTGAAATTACCCCATCCCAGAATCTTGACAGATACCTCAAGTTCATCAATAGAATCCCGTGGGACAAACAGTTCCAGCAGATAGGGCTGCATGATGGCAATGAGAGTCAGACAGCCTGCCGCCAGTCCGGGGGTGTTTGAGAATACGTCAATGGCCAAACCTAAGGCAAAACTCCAGAGTAGGATGGCCCATTTCGGCGTGTTGCGGTGAAAGGTAATGACAAAGTAGACATATAACAGTGGGATGGTCACACCAAAGAGATGTATATGATTCAGAATCAGTATCTGAGCCATACACAGGCCGAGAAACAGCCCCAACCGTTTTAACAAATCTAATGACATAGTATCTAATTACCTTTCATTCTGATAGAGTCGCGAGCGGCTTCCAGCAATTTGACGCGCTCTGGTATATGCTTGTCGCTGATGACGACCACATCACGCAGACAACTGAAATCCGTACTCAAACGTGTCTGTAACTTATACGACAGACCGTCGTTCGAGTTGAACACCTTTTCAATCTTTCCCACCAGAATGCCTGGGGGGAAGATAGAAGAGTAGCCGCTGGTGACAATCCATTCGCCCTTCTTGAAATGAGCGTGACGGGGGATGTCTTCCACATAGGCAATTGTGGGGTCTCCGCCCGTCCAATGCAGATAACCGAAATAGTCGCGGTTGCGGATGGCGCAACTGATACGTGATGACTTGGCGTTCAAGGCAGGAATGACCACAGCATAGTGGTCGGACACAAGATAGACCACTCCTACGATACCGTTGCCACAGGCTACACCCATATCCACCTCTACGCCATCAGCCTTTCCCTTGTTGATGGTGATCAGGTTGTCTGGTCTGTTTACAGTATTAGATACTACCTTTGCGGGGATCAACTTGAACTGACTCAGGAATCGCAGTTCATTACGCTGTGCCACCGTTGTGTCCTTGGTGGCGTCTGTGTAGAGCCTTCGCAACTGTGCTACTTGTCTTTCCAGATAGAAGTTGCGAAGCGTGAGTTCCTCATTGGCTCTGGTCATCGAGAAAAAAGAGGTGATACTGCTCTCCACTTCGTAAACCTTGCCTGCCATCACATTGGCAGACGACAACCATACACTTCCCTGATAACTGTTGTATCTAAACAGCATAACACCACTGATTACCTCTAAAAGCACGAAGAGGAACCAGTGATGATATTTCTGCAGGAAATCGAGTAGGTTGTGCATCTAACCTTGCTTGATTATCTCATCAGGAAAGTGAAACGGTTTACATTTTTCAGGGCGATACCTGCACCCTTGGCCACGCTGTGGAGGGGATCCTCAGGAACGTGGAACGGAATGTTGATCTTCTCTTCCAGACGACGGTCGAGACCGCGAAGCAGTGCACCTCCTCCTGAGAGGTAGATACCATTCTTCACAATGTCGGCATACAACTCTGGCGGGGTGTTCTCAAGGGCTGAGAGCACGGCGTTCTCAATCTTTGCAACCGTCTTGTCCAGACAGTGTGCAATCTCCTGATAGCATACGGGGACTTCCATCGGGAGGGCAGTGATACGATTCGGACCATGCACGATAAAGTCCTCAGGTGCCTCATCGCCCAGGTCGGTTAAGGCAGAGCCTACGTTGATCTTGATGCGCTCAGCCATGCGCTCACTGACTTTTACATTGTGCTGGCGTGACATATACTCCTGAATATCGGCGGTCAGATCGTCACCAGCCGTACGGATGGAGTTATTGCTGACGATACCGCCCAGTGAAATCACTGCAATCTCAGTGGAGCCACCGCCGATATCAACAATCATGTTTCCCTCTGGAGCCTCTACGTCGATACCGATGCCAATGGCGGCAGCCATCGGCTCAAAGATCAGGTAGACATCGCGTCCGTCAGCGTGCTCAGCAGAGTCACGTACGGCACGGAGTTCCACCTCAGTAGAACCAGAAGGTACGCCAATCACCATACGGAGCGAGGGTGAGAACAGGCGTGAACCAGTGTGTACCATCTTGATCAGTCCGCGCATCATCTGCTCGCAAGCAGAGAAGTCGGCAATCACACCGTCGCGTAGCGGACGGATGGTACGGATGTTGTCGTGCGTTTTTTCATACATCATCTTTGCCTTTGCACCTACGGCAATCATCTTGTCGGTATGACGGTCAAGGGCCACGACTGACGGCTCGTCTACCACGATTTTGTCGTCGCTGATGATGATGGTGTTTGCTGTGCCCAGGTCCATCGCAATCTCCTGGACGAAACTAAAAAATCCCATTCTAATTTACAATTTGACGATTTACAATTTGACATTTTATTTTTCGAACCAACCGTGGATGGCGGTGTCGTAATGGCTGCTGACACCAAAGGCACGGGTAGCGAACATACGGCGCTGCTCTTTGGTGGTCTCGGCACCCTGCTTGTTCAGAATGTCAAGCAGCACGCTGTATTCTGCCTTACTGGGTACGATCACCACATCGTTGAAGTTCTTGGCACCTGCGCGAATGAGTGAGATACCGCCAATGTCAATCTTTTCGATGATGTCCTCTTCTGATGCCCCGCTGGCAACAGTCTGCTCAAACGGATACAGGTCTACGATGACGAGGTCGATTTCGGGAATCTCGTACCGCTTCATCTGTTCCTTGTCGCCTTCATTGTCACGGCGCCCCAGGATTCCTCCGAACACCTTCGGATGGAGTGTCTTCACACGTCCGCCTAAAATGGAAGGATAGGATGTCACTTCCTCCACCTTCTGGCACTCATAGCCGAGTGACTCAATAAATTTCTGTGTTCCACCTGTTGACAAGAACTTGACGCCTTCCTCATTCAGTTTTTTGAGCAATTCGTCCAGTCCGTCCTTGTGAAAGACCGATACCAAAGCGGTCTTAATCTTCTTACTGTCAGCCATAATTTTTCTTATAACGTTATAATAAATGCATTTAGGGTGCAAAGATAATAAAAAGTCGCGGATTATATCACATTTCTCTCCAGAAAATTAGATAAATCCGCGATGTAGTTAAGATAGGTCAATTAATGACCTTCAAATCTTAGTTGTATTTCAGAATCTGACCCGGCATCAGGCGAATATTCTTGCCGATGTGGTTCAGTTTACAAAGAGCGTCGATGGTCATACCGCGTTTCTTGGCAATGGCTTGTAGGGTCTCACCTTTCTTGACCTTGTGGAAGTGTACTTCTGGCGCGAAAGAAACCTCAGGTGCTGCGATGGCCATTTCTGTGTCATCGTCATCGGCAGTCTCCAGACGCCCTGCGGCACTTGTGCTGGCATTGGCACCACGCAGGCGGGTGGCTTGAGCCGACTCTGCTGCATACTTGCTGCGCTTGAAAGTCCAGAAATCACCTGTGACATCCTGATTACGGAAGTCGAACATCAGGGCAGGGTTGAGAGCCACGCCACAGAGGCGTGTCTCGAAATGCAGGTGTGAACCAGTGCTGCGTCCAGTATTTCCACCAAGTGCGATGGGATCGCCGGCGCGCACTTCCTGATTTTCTTCTACGAGCCACTTCGACAGATGTCCGTAATAGGTCTCTAATCCATTATAGTGGCGGATTACAATATACTTACCATAACCTTTACGAGCACCTTCGTTCTTCACGACACGTACCTTTCCGCTGAATGCTGCACGGATGGTGTCGCCGATATAGACCTTGATGTCAAGTCCCTTGTGCTGACGTCCCCAGCGGGCCCCGAAGTTCGAGGTGATCACGCGACTGGGTGTCGGCATACAGAAACCGCGCAGGTCGATGGTGGCCTCATCGGGCAGCGGGGTATTGGCACGATAGTGGGTTGAAATATTGTCGAACTCGTCATACAGGTCGGATGCGGGATTGTCGAGCATCTCCTGATATATCAACTGGTTGAGCGCAACTGAGTCAACCTGTTTCATTTTCTTGTCTACAGGAGCCTGACGTGCCAACAGATCCTGCGCCTGCAAAGAGGTGGCTGATAGCGACATCACGGCTGTTATAAGTGTAATTTTTATGGTTTTAAACATCATTCTTTTGTTAGGGTTTGTCCGCATTATGCGGAAATACTGTGCAAAGGTAATGAAAAGTTTTCAAAAACGAACCAAAAAGATGTGTACGTTAACAAAGTTTAGGGTTGTTTTAACACTCGATTGTAAAGTAAGCATCTCCAATATGTTATGAAATCACCCCCCAATTGATGTTGGTCTTACGCAGTTCGCGGAGCCTTCTCCACAGGATTGCATACTTATCCGAATTGCATTCAGGATCCTCCTCGATGATAGGTTGGGCCGTGTCGCGGGCCATTTGCACCAACTGTCCGTCACGGGCAATATCTGCTATCTTCAAATCGAAAGCCATACCACTCTGCTGGGTTCCCTCCAAATCGCCTGGACCACGCAGTTTCAGGTCGGCTTCGGCGATACGGAAACCGTCATTAGTGTCGCACATGATGTCAATACGTTTACGGGTGTCCTCGCTGAGTTTATAGGGTGTCACGAGGATACAGAAACTCTGGTCTGCACCCCGTCCAACGCGTCCTCTGAGTTGGTGCAACTGGGAGAGTCCGAAGCGCTGGGCTTCGAGTATGACCATCACGGAGGCATTGGGAACATTGACGCCCACCTCAATCACCGTGGTGGCAACAAGAATCTGCGTCTCTCCATTCACAAAGCGCTGCATCTCCTCTTCTTTGTCCTTAGGCTTCATCCGTCCGTGCACCTTACTGAGCCTGAACTCAGGAAACACCTGTTTCAATACCTCAAAGCCATCTTCGAGGTTTTTCAAGTCACTCTTCTCACTCTCCTCAATCAGGGGAAAGACGATATACGCCTGTCGTCCTTCGTTGATTTGCTGACGGATACCGTCGTAGAGCGATGTCATACGGGCATCGAAGACGTGAGTGGTTCTCACGGGTTTACGACCAGGTGGCAACTCATCGATGATGCTGACGTCAAGGTCGCCATAGAGTGTCATCGCCAACGTACGGGGGATGGGCGTTGCCGTCATCACCAAGACGTGTGGCGGATTCGCACTCTTGCTCCATAGTTTGGCGCGCTGGGCCACCCCGAAACGGTGCTGTTCGTCGACAACTACAAACCCCAGTCTGGCAAACTGCACAGGATCTTCAATGACGGCATGGGTGCCCACTAATATGTGAATAGTACCGTCCATCAGTCCGTCGAGCACTTCTTGCCTACGTTTTCCTTTCACGATGCCAGTCAACAGTGCTACCCGCAAGTCCATCCCTTTAAGGAATTCCATGATGGTCTGCAGATGCTGTTCTGCCAGGATCTCAGTAGGGGCCATGATACAGGCTTGATAGCCGTTGTCGATGGCGATGAGCATAGACATCAGTGCCACGAGTGTTTTGCCAGAGCCAACATCACCCTGCAAAAGACGATTCATCTGTCTGCCGGAGCCCATGTCTTTTCTGATTTCTCTGATGACGCGTTTCTGGGCTTCTGTCAACGGGAAAGGCAGGTAGTTGCTGTAAAAGGTGTTGAATGCATGGCCGACTACGGAGAATACATAGCCCCTGTATTTCCGTCGCTGGTCACTCGCGTACCTTAATATATTAAGTTGAATGTAGAAGAGTTCTTCGAATTTCAGTCTGACACGCGCCCGTTCCAGGTCTTTGGCGTTCTGAGGATAGTGTACGATGCGGAAGGCCTCGTCGCGCCCCATTAGGTGTCGCTCGGCGATGATGAAGTCCGGGAGTGTCTCTGGTAGGGGCGGCAATTTCTCAATGAGTATTTTTGTCAGTCGTTCGATGGCTCGTGAGTTCAGTCCGCTCTTCTTCATCTTCTCTGTCGTGTTGTAGTAGGGCTGTAACCCCATCGACGAGAGATCTACCTTTGCAGCGTCATCGAGATCCGGATGGGTGAAGTTAATGCGGTTGTTGAAGACAGTAGGTTTGCCAAAGACCAGATACTCCGTACCGATCTTGTAGTTCTGCTTGGCATATTTGCAGCCATTAAACCAAGTGAGATCTGCGATGGCAGTACCGTCCG
>JAFWTK010000010.1 GCA_017518935.1 Prevotella sp. | reverse complement strand
TATAACTCTAAATGTTTTAAATTGTCGTATATCATAGAATATCTGTTTTTAATGCAGAAATGCCTCTGCACGTTGGAGATCCTCTGGGGTGTCAATACCGACGGTCTCCACATCTGTGAGACCTACACGGATGCGGTAACCGTTCTGCAACCAGCGCAGTTGTTCCAGACTCTCGGCTTTTTCCAGGCTGCTCTGTGGCAGTTGCGTCACCTCTGCCAATACCTCACGGCGGTAGGCGTAGATTCCTAAATGTTTCAGGAAGGGATACTCGCCGAACCACTCATTGCGCTCCTTACCTCTAATATAAGGTATCACGCTGCGGCTGAAATAGAGGGCAAAGCCACGATTATCCACTACTATCTTCGGTGAGTTGGGGTTCTCGATGGCCTCGATACTCTCGAAGGGCTTTCCAAGGGTGCCGATCTGTGTCTGCGAATCGTCGAAAAGATGCATCAGCGTCTCTACTTGTGAGGGTTGGATGAAAGGCTCATCGCCCTGAACATTGATGATGACATCGGCATCCGTACCAATCTTTGTGGCAGCCTCCTGAATACGGTCTGTGCCGCTCTTATGGTCGGAACGGGTCATCACAGCACGACCTCCGAAGGTTTCGACGCATTGGAATATACGTTCATCATCGGTAGCCACATATACCTCATCGAGCAAAGTTGAAACCTGCTCATACACTCTCTGGATCACTGTCTTGCCGCCTAAAATGGCCAGCGGCATGCCCGGAAAACGCGTAGAAGCGTAACGGGCGGGGATGATGGCGATATATTTCATAACGGTTGCAAAGTTAAACAAAAAATATGTAAAACATAGCAATAGGTTCAAAATAGTTTTAAAAGATTTGCCCGTCTCGCTTTATTTTCGTACTTTTGCAAAGATTTATGTAAAATAGAAAGCAATGAACAGTAGATACTATATCATCAAAATATTGACATCCATCCTTCTTTCGCAGCCATTTTCGGCATGTGCGCAGAAGATAACCCTCGGTTCCGCTACCACAAAGGACGGTGGCCAGTATCAGGGGGAAATGATGCAGGGAAAACCTCAGGGAAAAGGCAAAACCACCTATAAGAACGGCAACTGGTATGAGGGCGAATACGTGAAGGGTAAGCGCCAGGGCTTTGGTGTCTATACCTTCTTCGACGGTGAGAAGTACGAAGGAGAGTGGTTCCAGGACCAACAGCACGGCAAGGGTGTCTATTATTTCTCCAACAACAACCGTTATGATGGACTCTGGTTCCGTGACTATCAGCACGGACATGGCGTGATGTACTACTTCAACGGCGACATCTACGATGGCGAGTGGAAAATGGACAAACGCTCCGGCAAGGGAACCTATACATTCTCCAACGGTGCCTATTATAAAGGTGAATGGAAGGACGACCAGAAAAACGGTAACGGCTTCTACGACTGGGGCGACGGTTCCAGTTACGATGGACAGTGGGCCGACAATATGCGCTCTGGCAAGGGAACCTTCCGCTATGCCGACGGTGACCAGTATATCGGACAATGGGCCAATGATGTGCAGAACGGACGCGGCATCTACAAGTTCCAGAACGGCGATGTCTATGAAGGCGACTATGTGGACGGCGAGCGTACAGGAACGGGTATCTCGAAGTATGCTAATGGTGACAAGTACACGGGTCAGTTCTTTGAGGGTGACAAACAGGGTCAAGGAACGATGGTGTGGAGCAACGGTGATCAGTATGTCGGCATGTGGAAAGGCGATAAGATGAACGGCAAGGGTAAACTCACCACCAAGAACGGTGACGTGTTCGAGGGGCAGTTCAAGAACGGCAAGATAGAAGGTGAGGGTATCGCCCGCTATGCCGACGGCTCGAAGTTCAAGGGAACCTTCAAGAACGGTAAGCGTAATGGTGCAGCCATCGAGGAAGACAAGGATGGCAAGCGCTTCGAAGGTACCTACAAAGATGATATACGCGACGGCAAATTCGTGGAGAAAGACCGCAACGGCAAAATCATTGCCTCCGGCATCTATGAGCGTGGACATCGTCAGTTAGACAAATAAGTACTTAAAACTATAAAGTAAAAACAAAGTTATGGCAACAAAGAAAGAAACAACGAAAGCAACGAAGAAAGCAGTGGCAAAAAAGAAGGTTACAGTCAAGAATGTTGTGGATGCTGCTCCTGAGCACATCGGACTTGTAAGGAATGACAGTTGGCTGGAACCTTTTGAGGCTGCCATCCGCGGACGGCACGATCATGCTGTTTGGAAGATTGATCAGTTGACAAGGAATGGAAAGAAGACACTCTCTGATTTTGCCTCAGGCCATCTGTATTTCGGTCTGCATAAACTTGCCAAGGGCTGGGTGTTCCGTGAGTGGGCTCCCAATGCGACGGACATCTATCTGATTGGTGACTTCAACAACTGGCAGGAGTCTGAGAAATATCGTTGCAAGCGTATTGCAGGCACTGGCAACTGGGAGTTGAAACTCAGCGAAAAGGCATTGAAGCATGGACAACTCTACAAGATGAAGGTGAAGTGGAATGGGGGAGAAGGAGAGCGTATTCCTGCCTGGTGCCGTCGTGTGGTACAAGACGACAACACGAAGATATTCTCCGCTCAGGTGTGGAACCCTGAGAAGCAATACGAGTGGAAAAAGAAATCGTTCAAGCCCAACAAGGCTCCGCTGTTGATTTATGAGTGCCATGTGGGTATGAGTCAGGATGCCGAGAAAGTTGGGACCTACAAGGAGTTCACGGAAAATGTCCTGCCTCGTGTGAAGAAAGATGGCTATAACTGCATTCAGGTGATGGCTATTCAGGAGCATCCTTATTATGGCTCTTTCGGCTATCACGTCAGTTCCTTCTTCGCACCTTCAAGTCGTTTTGGCACTCCCGAGGAGTTGAAGGAACTCATCGATACCGCTCATAAAAATGGCATTGCCGTAATTATGGATATCGTCCACTCCCACGCTGTGAAGAATGAGGTGGAGGGCCTCGGTAATCTGGCAGGTGATCCGAACCAGTTCTTCTATCCTGGTGACCGTCATGAGCACCCCGCCTGGGATTCGCTCTGCTTCGACTATGGCAAGGACGATGTGCTCCATTTCCTGCTCTCCAACTGTAAGTACTGGCTGGAGGAATTCCATTTCGATGGCTTCCGTTTCGACGGTGTAACCTCGATGCTCTACTATTCGCACGGACTAGGTGAGGCCTTCGGAGGTTACGGCGACTACTTCAACGGACATGAGGACGATAATGCCATCTGTTATCTGACATTGGCAAACAAACTCATTCACGAGGTGAACCAGAATGCGATCACCATCGCTGAGGAGGTATCAGGTATGCCTGGTCTCGCCGCGAAATTTGAGGATGGCGGCTATGGCTTCGACTATCGTATGGCGATGAACATTCCCGACTACTGGATCAAGACAATTAAAGAGGTACGCGATGAGGATATCAACGTGTGCTCCATCTTCTGGGAAGTCAAGAACCGTCGTCCTGACGAGAAAACCATCTCTTACTGCGAGAGTCACGATCAGGCACTCGTGGGCGATAAGACCATCATCTTCCGCCTCATAGATGCCGATATGTACTGGCACTTCGCCAAGAAGGATGTCAACGATATGGCCCAGCGTGGTATCGCCCTGCACAAGATGATCCGTTTGGTTACGGCTGCTGCTATCAATGGTGGCTACCTCAACTTCATGGGTAATGAGTTCGGACATCCTGAGTGGATTGACTTCCCGCGCGAGGGTAATGGCTGGTCATATAAGTATGCCCGTCGTCAGTGGAACCTCGTGGACAATAAGGATCTCTGCTATCACTGGCTTGGCGACTTCGACCGTGCGATGTTGAAGACCATCAAGAGTGTGCGTAACTTCCAAGACAAGCCTGTAGTGGAAATCTGGCACGATGATGGCGACCAGGTGCTCTGCTTCATGCGTGGCGACCTCGTGTTTGTGTTCAATTTCTCGCCCAATCGCAGTTATACCGACTACGGCTTCCTCGTACCCACCGGCTCCTACGATGTGGTGCTCAACACCGACTCGAAGGACTTTGGTGGCAATGGTTTTGCTGATGATACGGTAACCCACTTCACCAACTACGACCCGCTCTACGTACAGGACAAGAAGGAGTGGCTGAAACTCTACATCCCTGCCCGTTCCGCCGTTGTCCTGAAGAAAAACTGATATGAATTACAATCACCCTAATAAGAACAGTAGCACCGTCGCCATCCGGCTGATGTGTGCTATTGTTTTTCTCACTTTCTCATTCGTCTGGCTCTATTGTTTCCAGGCAGATGTCCTCGCTGCGGCGCAGCACGTGCTCAGCAAGGGCCTGACAACCTACAAGCCTTTCGTGGGTGCCGTGCTTATCACGCTGGCCCTGCAAGTGTTCCAGTTGATTGTCTATGCCTTGACCCGCCTTCGTAAGCGCAGCCACGCGCTGACCTATCTGCCCTCGATGCTGGCACTGGCGGTGATTACCGATATCAACACCGACATCGACAGCCACTATACCCTGAGTTCCTGGTGGATTATCCTCTTGGTCCTTGTGCTGTGGGTGCTGTTGGTTCTCGGAGCCCGTGCGTTGCAGCCCATCGAACCTGATGCGGAGCCCAAGGGCCTCTTTTCCCGTGCCATGTGGATCAATATGCTGACGATGGCGCTGCTCATCATCGGTGTCGTTGCCCTCAGCAATTCCAATGCCGTATTCCACTACCGTATGCGGGCAGAGGCAAGGCTTCTCAGCGGCGACTACGAGGGTGCGCTGCAGATGGGTGCTAAGTCGTTGGAGAGTGATGTCGACCTGCAGATGCTCCGTATGTATGCCTTGTCGCGGACGGGTGAGTTGGGTGAACACCTGTTTGCCTATCCCGTTTCCGGTCATAGCGATGCTATGCTGCCTGTTGAGGGGAAATCGAAGTTTGTCATGTATCCCTGCGACAGCCTATATAAGTTCTTGGGTGCCCGTCCGAAGGGTGAGATGACCACTGCCCGCTATCTGGAACTGATGCAGCGACGCGACAGTACTGTCGACCTTCATATTGCCGACTATCAGTTGTGTGGCCTGCTGATCGACAAGCGCATTGACGACTTCGTCCATCAGTTGCGCCGCTATTATACCGAGGGCGACACGCTGGTCATTGACCGTCTGCCTAAACATTACCGTGAGGCGATGACCCTTTATACCCATCTGCGTTCGCACCCCGTTGTCATCTACCACAACAGCGTGATGGACGAGGACTGGAAGAACCTGCAGGAACTTGAGGCACAATATCCCGACCTCACCGAGCGCAAGGGTAAGGTAGAGGAGCAATACCATGACACTTACTGGTACTACTATGAGTACGAATAAAAACAAGAAAGCCGCTGTCCGTGGCGTGGTCATGTTGATGTTGGCCGGTACCATCGCGCAAGTCCGAGGAGCGTATCGAAATCTGGTAGCACCTACTCCGGACCTAGAGGAAACGGGTGCAGATGGAGGACGATGTAGCCGGAAGCAAGGACTTTCGGGGATTTGTATTTATTTGTAGAGGTAGCGTTTGATGGAGCGCTTGGGAGTTTTTTCAAACTCTTCCTCGCGAATCTCGATCTCAGTGATCTTCTCGTAGGCGGGTAGCATCTCATTGAGGCCGTTGCGGTTCTGTTCCATCACATTGCGGATGTCGTCAGCAGAGAACTTCATGGTCTTCGCCTCTTCGTAGTCTGGATAGACGATGGCCACCAGTTTCGTGTCGCGCTGTACCACAAGACTCTCCACCACCAAAGTCATGGAGTTCAGTTTGTCCTCAATCTCCTCGGGATAGATATTCTGTCCGCTGGGGCCGAGGAGCATATTTTTACTTCGTCCGTTGATGAAGATGTTGCCTTCAGCATCCATCGTTCCTAAGTCACCTGTATGGTACCAGCCCTCGTGGTCGATGGACTCTGCTGTTGCCTCGGGGTTCTTGAAATAGCCAAGCATCACGTTGAGCCCACGTGTGAGAATCTCACCAGGTACCCGCTGCGGGTCGCGCGAGTCAATCTTCACTTCCATGTGGTAGGCTGCCTTGCCGCAGGAGCCTGTAGCAAAGTTATGCCAGTCCTCGTAGCCGATGATGGGGGCGCACTCTGTGGCACCATAGCCGACGGTATAAGGGAAGTCGATGCGTTTGAGGAAATGCTCCACCTCTTGATTAAGGGCAGCACCGCCAATGATAACCTCGTAGAGTTCGCCACCGAAGGCTTTGAGCACCTCCTTGCAGATCATCTCACGTACCTTCTTCGAGATGACGGGCATCTGCAAGAGCAGGCGCATGCGGTTGTTCTGGATCTTCGGGAACACCTTCTTCCGGATGATCTTCTCGATAATCAGCGGTACGGCGATGACGATGACGGGCTTGATCTCTGCCAGGGCCTGTGCGATGATGGCAGGCGAGGGCACACGGTTTAGATAGTAGACATGACAGCCGTGCAGGAACTCGAAGACAAACTCGAACGCCATACCATACATGTGCGCCATTGGCAACATGGAGATGATACGGTCGCCGGTACGGATAGTCTTGCCGAGCACATGCTCTGCAAAGTCGTAGTTCGACCAGATGGCGCGGTAGGGTAGCATCACACCCTTGGAGAAGCCTGTGGTGCCACTGGTATAGTTGATGAGTGCCAGTTCCTCGGGACTCTCTTCCTTGTAGTAGTTCACGTGCTCCTTGCGGAAGTACTTGGGGAACTTCTTGCCGTAGAGTTCGTTGAGGTGCTCACGGGCATAGGTAAGTTTGTCGGTACGGCTCACCATCAGTGAGTAGTCGGGATTGTTGATGATACCTTCGAGTTTCGGCATCTGCTGTGGATCGATGATCGTTGCCACATGGTCGCCGACAAAGAGCAGGCGCGACTCGGAGTGGTTGACGATGTTATGGATCTGTTCCGCATTGAACTCGTGGAGGATGGGTACGGCTACGGCACCGTAGGTCAGCGTGGCGAGAAAGGCCACCGCCCACTGGCTGGAGTTCCGTCCGCAGAGGGCTATCTTGTCGCCCTTCACGATACCGCTATTCTCAAACAGGATATGTAGTTTCTCTATCTTTCGCGCCACATCGTGGAACTGCAAGGTCTGACCCTTGAAGTCGGTCAGCGCGTCGCGATCCCAGTTGTCGATGATGCTCTTTTGAATCAGCGCATTGAAACTCGGTATTTCTTTGTTATACATATCGGCTTTTATTTAGTTGTATAGGTAACGTTTAATACTCTTCTTCGGCGTCTTGGCGAATTCCTCCTCGTGCAGTTCGATGGTGGCGATACGGCTGTA
The DNA here is from genome assembly GCA_017518935.1 of Prevotella sp. GTDB lineage: Bacteria > Bacteroidota > Bacteroidia > Bacteroidales > Bacteroidaceae > Prevotella. Next base: position 1,201 of record JAFWTK010000010.1, on the reverse strand, counting down.
GGCAGGCAACTGTCCGTTGAGGTCGTTACGGTTCTGCTCCATGATGCGTTCCAGTTCCTCCTGTGTGAAACTAACCACCTCATCCTTGTCAGGATGTACCAGTGCGACGAGTTTGTCGCCACGCTGTACGATGACACTCTCTGCCACCATCGGCATCGAGTTGAGTTTGTCCTCGATCTCCTCAGGATAGATATTCTGGCCACTTGCCCCCAGGAGCATATTCTTGATGCGTCCGCGGATGAACAGGTGCTTCTCATCATCCATCGTGCCGAGGTCACCGGTATGGTACCAGCCCTCTTCATCGATGGCCTGACGGGTGGCCTCTTCATTCTTGTAGTAGCCCAACAACACGTTGCAACCCTTTGTGACAATCTCACCGGGGATATGCTGTGGGTTGCTGGAGAGGATCTTTACTTCCATGCGATCCACGGGCTTTCCGCAACAGCCTGCCACGAACTCCTTGTGATCGCAGTAAGATATGAGCGGGGCGCACTCAGTTGTGCCGTAACCCACGGTGACAGGGAAATTGATGCTTAGCAGGAACTCTTCCACCTCCTTCGACAGGGCGGCTCCGCCCACGATGATCTCATAGAAATTGCCGCCAAAGGCATTGTAGACTTCCTGACAGATACGATCCTTCACCTTCTTGCTGACCACAGGCATCGACAGCAGCAGTTTCACACGGTTGTCCTGTACTTTCGGGAACACCCGTTTACGGATGATCTTCTCGATGATGAGCGGTACGGTGACGATGAGTGCCGGACGGATGTCGGCGAAGGCTTGTGCGATGATGGCAGGTGACGGCAGACGGGTCAGGAAGAACAGATGGCACCCGTGACAGAAGGAGAAGAGAAACTCCACTGCCATACCATACATGTGAGCCATCGGCAGGATGCTCAGCAGGTTGTCGCCGGGATGTACCTTCTTGCCCAGACGACTGATGATGAACTCTATGTTTCCCCAGATAGCGCGATAGGGCAGCATCACACCCTTGGAGAAGCCTGTCGTGCCACTGGTGTAGTTGATGAGGGCCAGTTCCTCAGCCTCGTCTTGATGATATTTGACATGCTCCCTGCGGAAAGCCATCGGATATTTGCTGCCGAACATAAGATTTAAATGTTCGCGCGCGTACGTGAGACGTTCCGAACGGGAGATCATCAGTGAGAAGTCGGGGATGTTGATGATGCCTTCAAGAGCGGGC
>JAFWTK010000100.1 GCA_017518935.1 Prevotella sp. | reverse complement strand
ACCGTCGAGGACATGCAAAAAATCCTCCTTCGGCATATCCTTGCTCTCCGACTGCATCTTACAGTCGCTGCCACAGTGCCGGCATTTCAAGTCGCAGCGCAGGGTACACTCCCAGAACAACTGTTTCAGGGGATGTTCCTTTCGGACCATATTCTCCTGCTGCCGCCAGAGTTCGAGGGCGAGTTTTTTCTTGAAGGTCAGAGGCGTGGGCTTCATGGCTTCTTCTTCAGTTTGACATCCTGAGTGATTTCATACACGCCACCATACCATTTGCCGTCGCCTTTCCCTGTTTGGGTTGCATTGTCAAAATTCACATCGAGTGTATCACTGAGGAACTCACCACCATTGGCTTCACCGTCGATATCCTCAATAACTAACTTTGTCCGTATATCGGGCATTCCTACGTATTTCAATTGGTAATTACCAAATTCGTTTGTCTGTATAGAGTCCATACCGAAATATTGAGTCTCTTTTTCGGTCTGATAGACTTCTCTTAATGAGGTCTTGATACCCTGAACGGGGGTGCCTGTCTCGTCCGTCACCTGACCCTTCACGATATAGTCTGCGTGAGGAGCACCATACTCGACAGGCGCGCCATACATATCTAAAGGATCCTCAGACGAAGAACAACCATAGCCCAACATCGACAGTAGAGCTGTCAAAACAGCATTGTACCAACGACAGAATCTTACTTTCATATCCTTTTTGAATTAGTTCTTTCTTATATAAACCCCTATGAGTTGAAAATCTTGCATCAAATGGTGTTAATTAACCTTAATCTGTACCAAATTGTTTGGATACAGTTCTTTCAACAACTCACGTACTGCTTCTTCCAACTGAAGGTCTATGCCTGTTACGACAGTTTCCGGACGGTTCAATATATAGATATCTGGTTCTAACTGCGTATTCTCCAGATAGGAGCCGTCGGGTAACTGATATCCGACGACAGGCACACCAAAGACCAGTGAGGGGTCTTGGAGCGTCTCCCAGTTCACAGAACTCATGGTACCTGGGACGGGAGCACCTACCAACTTACCAATCTTCTGATGGCTATAGACCCAAGGTGTTCCGTGCGCATTACTATAGTTACCCTCAGCCTGTAGCATGATACTGGGATGGTTGTAGCGACGGCTGGGCATATCACAGGCCTCCCTGCCACGAATCACCTGCGTAAAATACTTATGGCCCGAGAACAGAATCTCTATATCTTCATGCAGACGTCCGCCTCCGTTGTAGCGAGTATCGATGACAATGCCTTCCTTCAGGTTGTATTTGCCCAAGATGTCAGAATACACGTCACGGAAACTGGCATCATTCATGCCTTCTATATGCACATAGCCCAGACGCCCATTCGACAGACGCTCCACCTCGGCAGCCCTACTTTTTATCCAACGCTTGTATAGCAAATCCGATTGCTCCGACTGACTGATGGGCAGAACCACCTCATCCCATGTACCGGCACTTCCCTTCAGGCTCACCAATGTCTTTTTGCCCTTGCAGAGGTTCAGCAACTGTGCCAGATCGGTCTCTTTTCCTACAGGTTGTCCATTGATGGCGGTAATGACATCCCCCACCTTCACCTTACTGTTAGCCCTACTGAAAGGACCGTCTTCCAGCACAGCGGTAACCTTCATGCCGTCTGCAGCCTCAGTCATATCGTAGAGCAATCCCAACTGTGCCGTGGCATCTCCCTTACCAGAAGGATAGAATCTCCCACCCGTATGACTTACGTTCAACTCACCCAACAGTTCGCTCAGCAGTTCAGCAAAGTCGTAATTATTGCTAATATGCGGCAGGAAACGTGCATACGTCTGCACCATCAATTCCCAATCGCATCCGTTATAATCCGTACGGAAAATCTTCTTGTTGATCTGCTTGGCCACATGACGCAACATATATTCACGTTCGGCTGCCATATCCAGTTTCATCTGAGCATTGTAGGTAATGGCTGTCGTCTTGTCGCCCTTCTCTATCTTCATCATGCTGCTTCCCAATGAATAGAGATTACCTTCCTTGTCCATTTGCAGCGAACCGCTTCCGCCCTTGCTCAGCAGTTTGGTCTCATGCTTACGCAGATCCATCTTCCACAGGTCGGGCTTATCTTCAAAGGCCGAGAAGTAGTAGAGACTCTCACCGTCCTTACTGATGATGGCATCACCCAAACGGCTGCTGTTAGGTGTCAGTCGGACGATGCGGTTCTCGAGTCCTTCAAACTCGATATTGATGGTTTCGACAGAATCTGCATCTTCTTTCTTTTCCTCTTTGTTATCTACCTTCTTTTTACTTCCCTTCTTACCTTTTACATCTTCCTTTTTATCATCCTTCTTCTCGTTCTTCTTTTCCAATTCCTTCAACAGCGCATAGTCCTCAGCCGACAGGCGATAACGGTCATACGCATCCTGAGTGAGGAATGCCAGGAAAACATCATTCTGACTACCCCAGGAGGCATGGCTGCGCATGCCATAACGCTCACTCTGGAACAGGATGGCCTTACCATCCATCACCCAGCGGGGACTCTCACTCATATAGGCACTCTGTGTGATGGGATGAATCTCACCGCCCTCTGCACTGACAATACCCTGATCCATATAGGGGTCACGGCGGTTGGCAATGTAACTCAGCACGAACCATTTGCCGTCAGGACTCCACTCAAAGTCGAATCCACCATCCTGATCATACCACTGGCTACCATCGGTTACCTGCGTCACCTTCTTGGTTTTGAGATCAACTACCTTCAGTTTGATGCGATCCTCTATAAACGCCAGTTTCTTGCCGTCAGGACTATACTTTGGACTGCGGCGCTCCACCTGAGAGAAGTCTATCTCACCTTCCAACTCCAAAGCGGGCAATTCTGGAAACACACACTCTTCCTTGATCAGTGTAGCATTGGCAAAGTTCAGATCCTCATCCCTGACGATACTGGCTGTGTAGAGTTGCCAGTTACCGTTACGCTCCGATGCATAGACAATAGTCCTGCCGTCAGGCGCGAAGTCAACATCGGCCTCGGCGCCAGCCGTCTGAGAGATCCTGCGTGTGGTTGTATATTCCGTACTGGTTACGAAAACCTCACCACGCACCACAAAGGCAATCTGCTTACCGTCCTTACTCACTACCGGCTGGCGTGCGCCGCTGGTAAAACTCAGATTCGAAATCACAGGGTCGTCATCACGGATGACGGAGATATTCAGTTTCTGAGGCTGGGCACCGTTCTTTTGGGTATATACCTCACCATTATAAGTATAACAGAGCATACCGTTTTTCGCGACACTCAGGAAGCGGACAGGATGAGTCTTGAAACTGGTGACGGACTGTATGCTGACAGGGGGCTTTGGAGATTGGCCAATAATCCCTTGCCACTGGCAACTATATACATTCATGCTACCACCACTTTGCTCACTCAGGTAATAGAGCGTCTTTCCGTCGGCACTAACCACAGGATTGCGATCCTCACCTGCGTGCGCTGTTACATTCGTATGCTGACCGCTCTGGGCATCATAATACCAAATATCTCGTGTAATAGAAGAGGTATGGTGCTTGCGCCACTCGTCTTCATAGCCTTTACGGTCCTGATAAAAGAAACTCTTGCCATCAGGGACAAAACTGAGCATCTCAACAGGTGTTCCCAGTACTTGCAGACTACGACCTCCTATCACAGGCACCTTATACAACTCAGGCAGTCTGCTGGATGGAAACATTACACTCGCTGCCGGGTCTTGGATATCAGCACCAAACATCACCCATTGACCGTCGGGTGTGAAAGCCTGAGGCACTTCTGCCGTGCTATTATAGGTCAGTCTGGTAGCAGAGCCTCCCTCAGCCGACATCACAAAAACATCCAGGTTCCCGTGTCTGTCGCTGGAGAATGCGATCTTCTCACCGTCGGCACTCCAGACAGGAGAACATTCATAACTATCCTGTGTGGTCAGTTGAACAGCCGTCCCACCATTGGCTGACACTTTATAAATATCTCCTTTGTAGCAAAAGAGAACCTGTGAACCGTCAGGGCTAACCTGAACATCCCTCAGCCAAAGCGGCGTAATCGCCTGACTCCCGTTTGCCTGAAGTGTTGAACCTGCGAAAACTGCCGTCAGTGCAGTAACAAGAAACTGTTTTTTATTCATAATCTATATTTATTTGAGTTTTCAATCTATACCATATTGTCTGCAAGATACCCCGCATGGCGAGATAAACCACCTGTGCCAACCATAATCCATGATTATTCATCACACCTACCGTCAGCCCATACACAGCAAAGAAGACGAGGGCAGAAAGGAACGACGATACAAGCATACCTCGTGTAACCGTCATGCCGATGAAGACCCCATCCCAGATGAAAGCGACACAACCCGCTATCGGGATGAGCCAAGCCCAGAAGAGATAGTCGCCAACCGTCTCCAACACTTGAGGCTCGTCTGTCAGCAATCCGACAATCCAGCGACCCTCTAATATATATAATAAGGTGTAAGTCGTTGTCACTATGACCATCCACATCCAGAGTCGTCGCAGTATCTCGTGGAAGGCTGTGCCGTTATGCGCTCCGTATGCCCTGCCGCACAGTGCCTCACCAGCATAGGCAAAGCCGTCCATAAAATAGGAGAAGAATAGATAGAGTTGCAGCAGCACAGTATTCACGGAGAGAATCACAGCCCCCTGACGGGCACCTGCCGAGGTGAAGAAGAGATTCACTGCTACGAGACAGAGGGTACGAAGGAAGATGTCGCGATTGACGGTGAAAAATGAGAAATGAGGAATGAAAAATGAGAAATGATGATTACCTGTTGGACGAAAATAGTCCGATAGCCTGCCATAGTATTTCCACAGCAATCCCAGTGCCATCAGCAGTCCGGCATACTGCGCTATCACCGTGCCTAAGGCCACTCCCTCAATCTTCATGCCGAAGCCATAGACCAGCGTCAGCGAAGCCAGTATATTCACGATGTTCTGCATGATGCTGATGAACATCGGAATCCTTGTGTTCTGCATACCGATATACCAGCCCATCAGACAGAACAGCGCGAGAGAGGCTGGTGCACCCCAGATAACAATATAGAAATAGGTAGTAGCAAAAGGTACCACATCCGCCGTTGGCCCTATCAGCCAGAACATCAGCCACTTGAGTGGCACTTGCAATACGATTAGCAACAGGGCAATTCCCAGAGCCACCACTGCCGAACGTACCAGTATTCTTGTGACTTCCGTCAGATCTCTGCGCCCCAAAGCCTGTGCCGTCAAGCCACTACTGCCCATACGGAGAAAGCCGAAGAGCCAGTAGACCAGATTGAAGATCATCGAGCCCACTGCCACCGCTCCGATATACACTGGACTGCCCATGTGGCCCACGATAGCCACATCGATCATCCCCAGCAACGGCACAGTAATGTTCGACACGATGCTCGGCAATGCTATCTGTAATATCTGACCGTCACGGATGTTCATCTGGGTGAAAACAGGTATGGGGTATTGGCAGATGCGCCTCGTGGCCTGGAAGCATCGGATTACCAATTCTTCCGAACACCCTGCCACTCGGGGAATTTCATCTTTAAGTATTCGTCGTCGAGGAAGAGGGCGGACTGCCCTACCTGACCCTTCAACTGCCAGTCGAGCCATTTTACCACAGCCTTAGCATAGTTGCCACCATATTTCTCATAATAGGTGCCACTATGACCATCCTTCGAGTTCAACATCACCACAGGAATATTGTCGGCAATACGCTCGTAGTCCTTCTGTGCATTGGCATAGGCGATGTCTCCAGGGCCGCCAATCATGTAGAACATCGGGGTATGGAGGTTTTTCAGGTTCTCCTTCGTGGTACCCATCATCTCCATATCACCGATACCTGAATTCAGCATCACGCAAGTCTTGATACGTGGGTCATAGGCGACACCCAGCACCTGGGCACCTCCACACGACTGCCCCATCGCTGCCACATGATCCAAAGCGAGGCAATGGTAGTATTCTGAGCCTTGCTTGGCATTCTGCTCCGTCAACCAGTCGAGCACCTCCAACAGCATCTTCGGATAAGTACGGAATGGTGGGGTCTCGGGCTGCTTGGCTTTCTTATTCTTCTTGGCAGCCTTTGCTGCCTGCTCGCGCTGACGGGCCTGTTCTTCCTGCTGGACCTTCTTCTCTTCGGCAGTCATCGGAAGGATCTTCTCACCATTCGCCATAATCACATCACCCTTTGTTTCAGGATAGGCGGACTTCAGAACACCCCTCCACTGTGCCATCACATCGGCTTCGTCGTACGGACCGATGGCTGCTGCCACATAACCGTAGGAGGCCACCTCGCTCAGCAACAGGCGCATCTCCACATTATTGTTGAAACAGGCACCATTGGCATAGACGATCACAGGCAGAGCCCCCTGCTTCGCCACCACCTCCTTCAGGTTCTGAGGGCGATACACCGTGAAACCAGGACAAGAGGCATCTCCCACCACTTCCGACTTGAACGGGCCTGTACCACCTTCTTCCACTACTTGTCTTTTCTCTGTCTGGGCATTCATCCCCACACTCAAAGCGACCATCATCGCTGTCAATAATACTTTCTTCATACTTGATATAATTTGTTGAACTGCTCCTTGAAAAAGACGATCGTCTCTTTACCAGCCTAAGGGGAGGACGATATTGTCGACATGGTGGGCTTCGGAGAAGAGAGGGGAGATCTGTTCGTTGGTGAAGCCGGCAATGCCGCAACCAATACGGGTGACGAGGAAGGTGAGTTCGGGGTGCTGCTTAGCGAAGGCGATGAACTCGTCGACGTAGGGTTTGATGGTCTCCACACCACCCTGCATCGTAGGGATGCCGTAACTCTGTCCTTGCAATCCCACGCCCTGTCCCCAGATGGCACCAAACTTACGGTAGGCAAGATACGCTGCACCTCCACCGTGTGCCCCGGCGAGGTTACTGCCAAACACAAAAATCTCGTTCTTCTCCAAATGCGAAATCCGCTCAGGGGTTACCCGTTTCTGTTCCATCGTCTTGTTGTCTATTATCAATTTATGGTGCAAAGATACAACTTTTCCTTATAAATTGTTTCGTTCTTTCCCCAAAAATATGTACTTTTGCCAAAGTATGAGCATTCTGATTACCGTCGTACTCTATTTTGCCGTGCTTTTCGGCATCAGTCGGCTGACCAGCAGGAAGGCCGACAACGAGACATTCTATCGTGCCAACCGCAAGGCACCTTGGTATATGGTGGCCTTTGGGATGGTGGGAGCATCGATTTCGGGTGTCACCTTCGTCTCTGTGCCTGGGATGGTGCTCTCGTCACAGATGACCTATTTGCAGATGTGCCTGGGATTCATCGTGGGTTATCTGGTGATTGCCTTTGTGTTATTACCGCTTTATTATCGTCTGAACCTCACAAGTATCTACACTTACTTAGGGCAACGGCTTGGAGAGCGTTCTTATCTGACGGGAGCCAGTTTCTTCCTGTTGTCGAAGATGACGGGGGCAGCAGTTAGGTTCTATGTAGTCTGCATCATCTTGCAGCAGTTCGTGTTTGAGCCAGCAGGTATCCCGTTTGTAATCAATGTGGCAGCAATGGTGTTGCTCATCTGGCTCTACACCCGACGTGGAGGCATCGGCACACTGGTGTTTACGGATACCTTCCAGACACTCTGTCTGTTTACGGCTCTGATTCTGATTATCCTGTCGGTAGTCTCTCACCTGAATCTCACCCTCAGCGAGGCAGTCAAAATGGTAGCAGACAATCCGATGAGTCGTATCTTCGTGTTTGATGACTGGCTGTCGCCCCAGCATTTCTGGAAACAGTTCCTAAGTGGTGCCTTTATCGCCATTGTGATGACGGGACTGGATCAGGATATGATGCAGAAGAACCTGACTTGTAAGACGTTACGCGATGCACAGAAAGACATGTGTTCGTATGGGGTGGCCTTTGTACCAGCGAATATGCTGTTTCTCTTTCTTGGCGTGCTGCTGACGATGGTTCTCGGCACAGGACTCAAAGGCGATGAACTATTGCCTACCTATATCCAAGGCACCACCGGCTCTTCATTTTTCACTTTTCACACTTCACTTCTCCACTTCTTTATCCTTGGCATTGTGGCTGCTTCGTTTTCGAGTGCCGACTCTGCCCTCACCTCGTTAACGACCTGTTTTTGTGTGGATATCCGCAGACAGCCTCATCATGAATCACTGCGAAAAAGGACACATATCGCGATGTGCTTCTTCTTCATGCTGTTCATCATTTTGTTCCGTCAGATCAACTCCACCTCACTCATCGATGCGATCTATATTCTGGCCAGTTACACATACGGACCGCTGCTTGGACTGTTTGTCTTCGGACTTTTCACGAAGAGGCTGCCCCAAGACAGACTGGTGCCATATATCTGCATCGCATCGCCCTTGCTCTGCTATGGACTTGATGTGATGGCACAGCAACTGTGGGGCTATCGCTTCGGATATGAACTGCTGATGCTGAACGGGTTGTTGACATTCGGAGGACTGTTTCTGTCGAGCAGGAAATAACTGTTTCTGACATTCGGATTACATGGATTATCAGGATTATTTCACCTTTTTCGTGAAAAAACCATCCTTATCATCCATATAATCCGTGTTTTTTTGTACCTTTGCACCCAAAAATCAGACAATATGAATATTGAAGCATTGATTAGCAAGGCAGCAGGTGAAGCCGTAAAGGCACTCTACGGGATGGAAGCATCCGAAAAGATGTTGCAGTTGCAGAAGACGAGAAGTGAGTTTGAGGGTAACCTGACATTGGTGGTGTTCCCCTTTGTGAAGGCAGCAAAAAAGTCACCTGAGCAGACTGCCCAGGAGATTGGCGAATACTTAGTACAAAACTGCTCCGCCATTGAGAAATTCAACGTGGTGAAAGGTTTCCTGAACCTGAGCATCGGTGACGGTGCCTGGGTGCAGTTGCTCGAAGCCATCGACAAGGACAGCAACTTCGGTATGAAGCAAGCCACAGACGACTCTCCCCTCGTGATGATTGAATATTCATCGCCAAACACCAACAAACCCTTGCACCTCGGACATGTACGCAACAACCTCTTAGGCTGGTCATTGGCTCAGATTATGGAGGCAAACGGCAACAAGGTGGTGAAGACCAATATCGTAAACGATCGTGGTATCCACATCTGTAAGTCGATGCTGGCGTGGCTGAAATGGGGCAACGGTGAGACACCAGAGTCAAGCGGCAAGAAAGGCGACCACCTGATTGGCGACTACTATGTGGCCTTCGACAAGCATTATCGTGAGGAAATCAAGGAATTGGTGGCTCAGGGTATGGACGAAGAAAAGGCCAAGCAGGAGGCACCACTCATCAAGGAAGCCCACGAGATGCTGGTGAAATGGGAGCAGAACGACCCTGAGGTGCGTGCCCTATGGGAGAAGATGAACTCGTGGGTATATGCCGGCTTCGACGAGACCTACAAGAAGATGGGTGTCTCATTCGATAAGATCTACTATGAGAGCCAGACCTACCTGAAGGGTAAGGCCAAGGTGGAGGAAGGGCTATCCAAAGGACTCTTCGAACGTCACGAGGACAACTCGGTTTGGGCAGACCTTACCAACGAGGGACTGGATCAGAAACTGCTGTTGCGCTCTGACGGCACTTCTGTCTATATGACGCAGGATATCGGTACTGCTGAGATGCGTTTTCAGGACTATCCCATCGATAAGATGATCTATGTGGTGGGCAATGAGCAGAACTACCATTTCCAGGTGCTCTCCATTCTGTTGGATCGTCTGGGATTTAAGTGGGGCAAGGAACTGGTGCATTTCTCTTATGGTATGGTGGAACTGCCCAACGGTAAGATGAAGAGTCGTGAGGGGACGGTAGTGGATGCCGATGACCTGATGCAGTTGATGGTAGACGATGCCTTGAAAACCTCGATGGAACTGGGGAAATTTGCAGATATGGGTGATGAGGAGCGCAAAGAGATAGCCCGTATCGTGGGTATGGGTGCTTTGAAGTACTTCATCCTGAAAGTGGATGCCCGTAAGAACATGCTCTTCAATCCGGAGGAAAGTATCGACTTCAATGGCAATACAGGACCGTTTATCCAATATACCTATGCCCGTATCCGCAGTATTCTTCGCAAGGCAGAAGGTACACAGGCTCTTCCGAAGGGCTCCATCGCCCTCAATGTAAAAGAGGTGGAACTGATTCAGAAGATGAACGAGTTCGGTGCTGCCGTAGAGCAGGCAGGCAAGGACTATTCACCCTCAGGCATTGCTAATTATTGCTATGAATTGACGAAAGTCTTCAATCAGTTCTATCACGACTACTCCATCCTCAACGAGCCCGACGAACAGAAGAAACTCTTCCGTCTGGTACTGGCTAAGAATGTCGCCAAAATCATCAAGAACGCTATGGGACTCCTGGGCATCGAAGTGCCAGAGAGGATGTAATTATGCAGAACCCTCCAGATTATCGCCATGATACAGTTCTGCCCCTGCCGATGGAGGTAAGGGCAGATGCCTGGGCAGTTGATGCGGCTTGTTCAGGCAATCCCGGACCGATGGAGTATCAGGCTATTGATTTGCAGACGGGCTATCGGATCTTTCATTTCGGGCCTATTCATGGTACGAATAATATCGGTGAGTTCCTCGCCATTGTGCATGCCTTGGCACTCTGCTGGAATCAGGGATTCCACAACAAGACCATCTACTCAGACTCTTATAACGCCATCCTCTGGGTACAGAAGCGCAAGTGCAAGACAAAATTGGAGCGCACACCTCAGACAGAACAACTCTATCAGATTATCGCCAGAGCCGAGAACTGGCTTAATACCCACAATTTCCGTAATCCCATCATCAAATGGGAAACCTCGAAATGGGGAGAGGTCCCTGCCGACTTCGGCAGGAAATAAGCCAAAATGGCTAGGCAAACCTAGGTGGACTTAGGATATCCTACGAAAACCTAAGATAGCCTAGGCTTTCCGATAAAGGATAATCTGATTATCGCCATAAGATTTACTCTCGACGACTTCGGCATTGGCAGGAATCTGTGGGGCTCTGGTGCCACCAGAGACTGTCATCATAGTATTAGTCTCCACACGGATTTCATCCCAAAGGTTTTGCACCAAGAAAGAACGGAGTGTCTGAGCACCACCCTCCACAATCAGCGACAGTATATTCTGGGAATGAAGACTCTCCAGATTCAACGGATGAGCCCTGTCAATCACCAACCGTTTCGGATTCGGGCCTTCCCACTCTCGGACAGTCAGTTGGGGATGGTCTCTCTCTTCCGTGACTCGTCCCACGAGGATAGCATCCTCCTCAGCACGGAGTTTATGAGAGAGCATCTTCGTGAAGGTACTGGATATCTGAGTCGGCTTGTGATGGTCGTCGATAAAGCCATTGGCTGTCTGGGCCCATTTCAGGATGATATAAGGACGTTTTTCCCGATGGAACGTGAAAAAACGATGATTGAGGACCTTGCATTCCTCTTCGAGTACACCCACATTCACCTCGATACCTGCCTCACGGAGTTTCCGGATACCTCGACCCTGTACCTCAGCAAACTCATCGATACAACCCACCACCACACGGCGCACCCCCTTCTTGATAATCAGGTCGGCACAGGGAGGCGTCTTACCGTAGTGCGAACAGGGTTCCAACGAGACATAAATGGTGGATTCTGGCAGCAGAGCCTCATCCTCACGTCGCACGGAGGCAAAGGCATTCACCTCAGCATGTCCCTCGCCACAGCGCACATGATACCCCTCACCGATAATCCGTCCGTCAGCACTTACTATCACTGCACCCACCATCGGGTTGGGCTTCGCATTCTGCTGGCCATTCTTAGCCAACTGGATGCAGCGTTGCATAAACCTCTCATCGTCAGTCATCATACACAAATCGTTTTAACTTTGCAAAAATAATCATTTTCCACCATATTTGCAAATAATCTCATTTTTTTATCGTAACTTTGTCGCCAAAACACAGATGGAGATACGTCCGATAGCCTATTTCCGCTCACCGATGACGTCGAAATTCGGCATTCCACGACAGAGCGGACTCGTCAGCGAACTGACGGGTAGCATTGTCTTTGAACCTGGTTACCAGAAAATGGAAGCCATACGGGGATTAGAAGACTTTGACTATCTGTGGCTGATCTGGGAGTTCTCTGCCAATGCCCCCTCTGAGAGTCTGACGGTGCGCCCTCCGAGACTGGGAGGCAACAAGCGGATGGGAGTCTTTGCCACCCGTTCGCCTTTCCGACCTAACAACCTCGGACTGTCCTGTGTCCGCATCGACAGGATTGAGGAGGACAAGAAACTTGGTCCTGTCATTTATGTGAAAGGGGCAGACCTGATGGACGGCACACCCATCTACGACATCAAGCCCTATGTCACCTATGCAGACTGTCATCCGGAAGCCCGTAGCGGATTTGTGGATGAGTCAGACTGGCAGGAGTTGGAGGTGATGATCCCTGAGGCTGTCTCAAAATTGTTTTCTGCCGATGAAATGGCCTCTTTGAGAAAGATACTTTCCCTCGACCCCCGTCCTCATTATCAGGAGGATCCAGAGCGTATCTATGGGATGCCTTACGGTGGTTATGATGTCCGTTTCAAAGTGGTGGGGAAAGTGCTGACTGTTGTAGATTGTATTGGATGATGGATTACGAAACACTCTGGCACAGACTGACCCCACTATACGATATTGGCGAGGCAAAAGCCCTCATCCGTTGGGTACTCGAAGTACGATTCGGCCTGTCGATGGCTGATATCCTTTGCGACAAAGTAAACGAGCTATCTGCTGAAGACCAAAAGGAACTGAATACCATCTTACAAAGACTCGAAAAGGGAGAGCCTGTACAGTATATAATAGGTGTCGCCGATTTCTGCGGACGACAGTTCCATGTGGCACCAGGTGTACTCATTCCCCGTCCTGAGACGGAAGAACTCTGCCGTTGGATAACACAGAGGGACGGTTCTTTTGTGTCTCGCGAAGCATCGACACAAAAGAACCGTCCCTCTGTGTTATCTGTCCTCGATATCGGAACAGGCAGCGGATGTATCGCCATCACACTGGCATTGGAGATGCCTGAGGCCAAAGTGACAGCGTGGGATATCTCCGACGAGGCATTAAGCATCGCCCAAGAGAATGCCCAAGTCCTTGGTGCTAATGTGTGCTTTGAGCGACAGGACATCCTTAACATTCCTCCCGACTCCTGCTACGATCTCATCGTGAGCAATCCGCCCTATATCCAACCGAAAGAAAGTGATGGAATGGCGAAAAATGTACTCGACTATGAGCCTCACCAAGCCCTTTTTACTCCAGATGACCAGCCCGTCATCTTCTATCAGCGCATCGGAGACTACGCCTGGCAGCATCTTAAAACTGGGGGAGTGCTCTATTTCGAACTCAACCCGTTGACAGCCCACGAAGTCAGCGATTATCTGCACCACCTCGGATTCTCAGAGATTAAGATCCGACTGGATCAGTTCGACAAACAACGATTCCTTAAAGCCACTAAGATATGAAAAAAGAAACCACAGAACAAGAGGCCTACCTGCAATTAGCAGCCCTCTGTGCCCAGGCAGAGCACTGCCAGCAGGAGATGCGAGACAAGATGAGACGCTGGGAAACGGCTCCTGAAGTCCAGGAACGAGTCATTGCCCGCCTGATGAAAGAACGCTTTATCGACGACGAACGCTATGCCCGAGCCTTTGTGAAAGACAAAATACGCTACAACAAATGGGGGCGCCGAAAGGTACAGCAAGGACTCTGGATGAAACACATTGATGACGATATCCAGCAACGTGTGCTTGACGAGGTGGATGATGCAGAATACCTCGCTGTCCTGAAACCCCTGTTGAAACAAAAGGCGAAGAGCATCAAGGCGGAAAACGATTATGAACTCACTCAGAAACTCGTCCGTTTTGCCTTAGGACGGGGTTTCACCTACGATATCATCCGCCAATGCCTCGACGTGGATGAAGAAATGATTCCTGACGATGAAACCGATTAGTTTCTGGAGCGCTCTGCTCGACCTTATCTCACCTCGGACTTGTGTGGTCTGTGGACAACGACTCTCTGTCTCTGAGGAAACCATCTGTAGCAAGTGCAACCTACACCTGCCTCGTACAGGTTTCCAACTGGATTCCTACGAGAACATCATGGCGAAGATGTTCTGGGGTCAGATTCCCATAGAACGTGCAACAGCGCTCTTCTATTATGAGCCCCATGCTGAGACTGCCAACATCCTTTATGAAATGAAATACAAAAACCATCCCGAAATCGGAGAGGTGATGGGCAGGATGATGGCCCGTGAACTGCAAATGAGCAATTTCTTCGAAGGTATTGACGGCATCATACCCGTACCCCTTGCCAAGAAGCGACAGCGCCAACGTGGCTACAACCAAAGCCACGAACTGGCCAAGGGCATCAGCGAGGTCACAGGCCTTCCTATATATAATAAGGTGGTAAGGCGAAATGCATTCGAAGGCAGCCAGACCAGCCTGGGGCGTTGGGAGAGAAACGAAAACGTAGAACAAGTCTTTGAACTGAAGGAGGCCTCCACCGTTCAAGGTAAACACCTACTCATCGTCGATGATGTCGTCACCACAGGAGCCACCGTCATCGCCTGTGCCAAAGAACTATGCAAGGCTGGTGGTGTCCGTATCAGCGTCCTCTCCCTCGGCCTCGCCAAAAACTAATCAGGCGTACGATAGACCCAACGAATTTGTTGGATAACATTTCGCCTTCGAGAAATTACCCAACGAATTTGATGGGTAACATTTTACCTTCGAGAAATTACCCAACGATTTTGATGGGTATTATTTTGCCTTCGAGAAAATACCCAACGTATTTGATGGATAACTTTTCACTT